>CAWULW010000151.1:0-2504 GCA_963923615.1 uncultured Holophagaceae bacterium | reverse complement strand
ATCCGTAGGTTCCGCTAGCGCTATTTCTACCGTAGGTAGAAATAGAAGCATTAGAAAAATCTTTTTTAAGGTTAAGTTGTCCCCATGAAGTAATATCCGAATTTCCACGCAATCGAGTTTTAGAGAATATTGCATCAGCCTCTTCTAGAGAAATCTCATCTAAGGGGTTATTTTTGTTCACAAATATTGCAAGTGCATCAATCGCAACTGCTATATCCGTGGGTTCATAACCAAATCTTAATGAAAAAGGTGCAGCTTCTTCACTCTTCATTTTTCGACTCATAGGTCCTAATTGCGAGGTACCCGATGAAAGGGCAGGTGGCGCCGTAGCGGATCCTTTTCCCTCGACTTGAATCTTGGTATTGGGGTATTTTTTATTGAAACCCTCAACCCATAAAGTCATTAAATTGTTAAGAGTGTCTGATCCTACTGAATTTAAATTTCCAGAGATACCAGGTTTGACCTCGTACAACTTAAGTTTTGGATCTACTTTGTCTTGGGAATGAAGTGCGAGTGACGCAGAGGCCACTAAAATTGCACTGAAAAGGGTTTTGGGATGAAATTGAAACATATATCTCCTCCAAGGATGATACTTTTCATATTGGACTTGCCCTGAATCAACATTTCGACTTTGGTGTTAAGTCGCTGTGAATTTTATAGAATTCACTTAATTTTTATAAATCCATTGTTATCAATACTTAAAAACAGTATTTTCATTTATGCGATAATGTTTATAACGTCACAAACTGATTCATCTCGGTTCTTGTGACCCCCCATCTTTCTAAGCTGGCGAAACAGCAACCTGTTTCATCAAGCTTCACTACCAACCATCTTTTTAGAGCCGCTAGGCTCATCGTGTGTACATATGCCAGAAATTAAAGTTCTTATTAATGCCTCGGATGAAGAAGAAGTAAGAATTGCCACTTTAAAAGGGGGCGTCCTTTATGATTATGATGTTGAATTTATGCATAATGAAAAAAATAAAGGCAATATTTATAAAGCCAAAATAATCAAGATCGACCAAAGTTTACAAGCTGCCTTTGTCGACTACGGCGTCGAGCGAAATGGGTTTTTACCTTTAGCTGAATTGCCTAGAAACATTTTGTCTGACGAGAGCGGTCGGCCCAAGATCCAACATCTTCTCAAGAAGGACCAGGAGATTATGGTTCAGGTTATCCGTGAGCAATTAGGGCATAAAGGCGCCATGTTATCTGCCCAAATTAGCCTAGCTGGTCGATATTTAGTGGTCACGCCTGGAAATCCTGTAAATGGGATTAGTAGAAAAATTGACGGCGCCGAGGAGCGAAAAGAATTCAAAAAAATGGTGGACTTACTTCCTATCCCTGAAGGTGTCGGAGTCATCGTTCGCACTGCGTCTTTAGGCATTTCTCAGGAGGACTTCGAAAAGGATCTTCGTTATCTACTAGACATCTACGGTGAAATTTCAGATCGTTACACAAAGCAATCCCAGCCCGGACTTATTTGGAGGGAAGATGATCTAGTTATTCGAACCTTACGGGATGCCTTCACACCCGACACATCAGAAGTACTGATTGATGATCTAGAGACCTTCAAGCGTGCACAGGTATTTATGAAACGATCGATGCCTTCGTATTCATCGGTACTGAAACATTATGTTGGGAAAAAGAATATCTTTTCTAAGTACCAAACGGAAGAGCAGATTGAACTCATCTATGGACGAAGCATTCACTTACCCAGCGGTGGGGGTATTGTGATTGATCAAACTGAAGCCCTAGTTGCAATAGATGTCAATAGTGGAAAAACTACTGGGGATAATCAAGAAGAGACTGCACTTAAAACAAATTTGGATGCCGCTATTGAAATCGCCCGTCAGCTAAGACTGAGAGATTTAGCCGGTCTTATTGCGATAGATTTTATTGACATGAAGCGAGAAACCAACATTAAAGCGGTTCAAAATCAATTGATCGATCACCTTAAAGAAGATAAGGCACGGATGGAAGTTGGAAAAATTAACCGTTTCGGTGTCTTGATTATGACCCGACAAAGAATTCGTCCATCTCTGCAACACATTAATCACGAATCGTGTCTGAGTTGTCAAGGAACAGGCAAGGTAAAAACTAAAGAAGCTCTTGTCCTTGAATATTTTCGTAAAATCAGAACGGCCATAGTGCGAGAAGGAGCGTGTCAGTTAAACGTTAAAATGTCCTCCGACATTGCTCTACTTATGCTCAACTCGAAACGTTCCGAAATTCATGAGTTGGAATTAAAACACGCGGTAAAAATTCAAATTTATCCAGATTCAAACCTAAAAAACTCCGATATCATCCTGGATGTCCTTAAAGATTCCACTTCGTCTGAAACCCCCTCGGACCCTCCTGTAAGTCGATCTAATCAGGTATCTCCTGGACACGAAGATCACAACCCAAAAGGGTTAAAAGACATCAAAATTAAAACCCCACGCAACCGTTCGAATAATGGCAAACAAGACCGTGATACTCAAAGAGCAGCTCTTAAGGAGAGGG
>CAWULW010000150.1:0-2535 GCA_963923615.1 uncultured Holophagaceae bacterium | reverse complement strand
GCAACTCAAGCAACCGAGCTAGGCCTTATGACGCACCAAATGGGCGGGATTAACGCTCAAAAAATACAGGCTGACCTCAAGGTCCCTGATCGTTATGAATGCATCACAGTCGTAGCCTTAGGCTACCAAATTGACCCCTGCTTAGTTCCAGAGGAGCTAAAAACCAGGGAGTTCTCTCCCCGAAAAAGACGCCCGCTAGGCCTGAGTTTCTATTTAGGCTCATGGGAAAACCCTTGGCCCGAACCATAACCCCCTATCAACAGCGCCATTCCTCGGAGTTTCTCGCGTGTACCTCAATTTAAGAAAATTAGTTGGCGCATCACTTTCACGGACAGCCCCGTGTACAGGCCTAGGTTTTTTTAGGATTTTCTTTGGATTGGTTGCGATCCAAGAAGTGGTCTTCCTTTTTTACTTCCGTCATTTAATTTTTGACCCCGTCCCCTTTATTGATCGCGCATCTCCTATCCTGCACTTCTTTTTACTGGTCTGGTTTGTTGTTCTGCTCTGTCTTATTTTTGGGCTCTACACTCGAAAAGCCGCCCTGTGCAACTATTTTTTATGGGTGATTTTTGTTGTTTTCACGCCCATGTGGCAGGATTTCGATGGCGGGTTTGATCAATTAATGACAGGCGTGAGCTTTCTGCTCATTTTTCTCCCCTCTGAGAAAGCGTTTTCCCTAGACAGGTTAAGATTTCGACTACATCGTCTTCAACTATCAGACGGTGAGGATTTTGAGACACCAAAAACATCGATTCTCTCCTATCTTTTGACGCTCGGCCTCTCACTTGGCCTGCTCTATCTGGATTCAGGCATACACAAGCTATCATCAGATTTCTGGAGAAACGGCATGGGCGGATGGCTGCCACCCAGCATGCCGTACTACATGTCACCGCTTGATATGTCCCCCTTACTGAATAATCGACTCGCTGAAGAAATTATTGGATATGCCGTCATTGCCTTTCAGCTGTCCTTTATATTTTTGTTTTGGAGAAAGGGCTTTAGGATTCCCATGCTGATAATGGGTGTGATGTTTCACCTTGGAATTATCTTATCTCTAAACGTTTACCCTTTTGGGTTTGCAATGCTCTCGCTCTACACTCTGCTAGTCCCTTTTTCCTGGTGGGCTCGAGCGGGGAAATGGCTTGTGTTGGATAAGCCAAAACTATCTGTTTTTTTCGACAGGGAATGTCCCCTTTGCCGAAAGACTGTGATTTTCATCCGTCACTTCGACTTTCGAAACGCCATCGTCTTTAAGCCCCTTCAAGATCATGCAAGGGATTACAGCGCTCTTAATGAGATACCTCAAGAACAACTCCTCAGAGACCTCTACGCCTTAGATCGATCAGGCCGACTACACCGAGGCATCGATACCTACATATCGATTCTTATCGCAATGGGATACCTAGCTCCAATTGGATGGATATTAAAGCTCCCTATCTTTCACCATCTGGCAAATATCACTTATCGAAAAATCGCAGATAACAGAACTAGGATGGTGTGCGACCTTGAATGCATACCATTAGCCTCGTACCACCAGAGCGAAAACCTCTTTCCCGATCTTTATAATAAATTTGCAGCCACTCCAAACCAGATCACACAAAGAATTACTAAATTTCTGATTCTGGTTTTGGTTCTACAACTCAACTGCACGCTTCACTATGGCATTTTCTATCGTTGGGCCTCAGCCGAGAAACAAGATCCTGCGTGGGCGATCCTAGGACAGATCAGTGATTCCGTGATTAATTTCTCCCACACCTTTCTGGGAGTTTCTCCCCATGCCCTATACTTACACGATCATTTTGATAACTATAACAACATCTTAGCCATAACCTATCTGGATAAGGCGGGCCACGAAACTTGGCTACCCTTTATTAACCAAGAAGGTCGTCTTTTGTCTCCCAACTGGGGCAGGGTCCAATCCATGTGGGCTAATGTCGCCGTAACATCTCACATGGAAAGAGGACGACTAGAAAAATTCATTCGAAAAATCACGGCCTTTTATGCCAACGAAATGGGAATTGATCTCGATGGCGCCAGTTTTGCCATCAAGGAAAAAAGAGTGGAGGTTCCTACCTCTTGGACTTACGATTTAAGACACCACAATATGAGAGCGCCCTGGCATGACTTTGCGCTTGCCGAATGGCAAGGTGACTCCATGACATTGTCCATTAACCCCAGTGGATCAAGTTTGACCCACCAGGAAAGAGGCCCGAGAAGCCTCCAGGATCACCCGTGACTGTAAATAGCTTGTTGCTTCACCACTGGAGGTAGAATGATTGAGGCTCTTCGTTCAGGCGGTTTCATGATGTTGCCTTTGCTGCTTTGCTCGATTGCAGCTATGACCATCATTTTAGAGAGGATTTGGCTTCTCAGGCGTACACGAGTCGCGCCCCCTGAAGTCATTCCCAGAATCTGGGATCGGGCAAGGACCCAGCAATTAGACCCTACAGAATTAAGGCTAATCAAAACATCCTCACCCCTTGGAAACGTATTAGCCACCGTACTATCCAATCGTCATCTTGGCCGCGATGGCAT
>CAWULW010000149.1:0-2538 GCA_963923615.1 uncultured Holophagaceae bacterium | reverse complement strand
AGTATCTCCTATGCCCTCTCCGAGGAGAATACCTAGACCAATACTAGAACGAATAGTTCCTCCGAAAGGAGTACCGGCTTCAGTAATGCCGAGGTGCAAAGGATAATCTACTTGTCGAGCTAAAAGACGATAGGCTTGAACTGTTCGAATGACATCACTTGCCTTTAATGAGATTTTAGTTTGATAAAAACCTTCTTTTTCTAACATTTCTAGATGCCTGAGAGCGCTCTCCACCATGGCCTCGGGAGTTGCAGTACCAAATTGTTCAAGCAAGTCTTTCTCTAGAGAGCCTCCATTAACTCCAATACGAATTGAAAGGCCCTTTTCCGATGCTTTATCGACGACGGCCCGGACACGATCTTGACCTCCGATGTTACCAGGATTAATTCTAAGACACGCCGCACCACCATCGGCAGCCGCCAAAGCCAATCGATAGTCAAAATGTATATCAGCCACAACAGGAATGGGTGAGCGAGCACAAATTTCCGGAAATGCATCAGCCGCTTTTTTGGTAGGAACGCTTACGCGTACAATCTCGCAACCTGCTGCGGCATAGGAATATATTTGAGATACAGTTGCCTCGACATCGCGAGTATCGGTTTTAGTCATACTTTGAACAGTAATGGGTGCATCTCCACCCACAGGGACTTTTCCAACCATAATTTGACGAGTTTTTCGTCTTGCTGTAAGGGGCTGAAGTTGAGACATAGAGACCTTAATAAGTCAGAACATATAGTTTACTAGACCCGAAGGTCGTTCGAGGTGTCACGGTTCCATCATTTTTCGAACCGATCTCAATTCTCATTGGTAAACTTTACCTATTGTGAAGCACCTTTTGAGAGCCATATTTCTCCTAATTATCCTTATTAAATTAGGGTCCCAAGGAGTGCTTTTCTCCCAAGAAGAGAGCGCATCTAGGATTATTCAATCTATTCAATTTACGGGGGGATCAGAAGACGATCATTTGTTGGCCAAGATTGCATTGGGCCTCAAAATAAAAGAGATTTATCAATCTGAAAATAAAGATCTGTATATCGCAGCCATTAAACAGACCGATCGTTTTAAGCAGGTTGAAATTACTGTTAATACAAATCAGTCAGGGTTAGATCTTCAGATCGCCTTAAATCCTTGGCCTATGATTCTAAGTCATCAGGGCTTGAGTATTGATAATATTAATTCAGCTCTAGCTAAAGAGTTCCGCCGTCTGCCTGTGAACCGACCGATTGGAGACTTAGAATTAGAAAAGTATCGACGAGAATTTATTCGCCTAGGTTCTGACTATGGTTATCCTCACATCCAGTTATCTTTTTCCCGCTCTGAAACTGCTTCCACTATTAATTGGAACCTCAATATAGGTCATCCAAACCGAATAGAAAAAATCATCATTAAGGGGCTTGAGTCAAATTTAGTGAGTCAAAAGATTGAGGCTTTGCTCAAGTTGGAGAATTCTGAAAATCTCTGGTCTGAACACCTCCGATCTCGACTAAGTCAAAAAATAGAAAAGGTATTACTTAAGGAACGCTACTTTCAATCTTCTTTTAGCTTCTCTTTCGAGGACAGTGGCTCACTAAATCTTCAAGTCATATTGGGATTTCAGACAAAGATTCATTACCAAGGAGAATTATTAGGACCATGGGTTGGGACTCCAACTTTAGAGGAGATTCTAGGATTAACTGCGCTCAATTCGTCTAATAGTGATTTGGTAGAAGTATCGAAATTTAGACTCGAAAAATACTTTAAGAATGTAGGCTATCTTAATGTTCAAGTAGATTCAAGTATTGAAAGAATTGAAAATCCAAATTCCGAGATAATCCAAGTACTTCGTATTGAAGTCAAAAAGGGCTCTTTTTTTTCTTTAGGTCCGCAAGTCTATCGTGGGAATACTGCTTTTTCCACAAAGGACCTCAATTCTTTTCTTGCAAAAAAAAGTTTATCCAAGAAGCCCAGGGATCCTTTTGAAACAATCAAAATTATCCAAAATGAACTCATATCTTTCTATGATGCACAAGGCTATTTGAAGGTTAGAATATTACCTAAAACTGAACTCGATATCTCATCCTCCTTAGTAAACGTATCCTGGATTATTGAGGAAGGATCAAAACAACAAAGTAATCAATTTGAATTAGATTACGCCAAAGGCCTTCCCTTAACTCCAGATTATTTAAGGTCATCCCTTTCGCTGCTTCTTATGCGTCAGGCGACTGAAAGCGACTTTCTAGTTGCAGATCGGCCCTTGATAGAGGGTCGTAAAGGTCGCTTTGAAGCCACAGCCAAGCAAGATAAAAATATTAATCTAACGTTATATCTAAATGAAAACATACCGGTTTCTCAAGCTACCCTATCTGAGGTTTTGTCAGACCTTCGGTTCAAATTAGTCCGCTCTGGATTTAATAATCCTCAAGTCAAAATTGATATAGAGGATCGCCTCGTAAGGTTTTATATTCCTTATCAGCATTTCGATACCATCAATCGAATCATTGTTCGTGGCGTTGACACTACTCGGGCACTGTCTCTTATACACATCTCCGAGCCCACGAG
>CAWULW010000148.1:0-2550 GCA_963923615.1 uncultured Holophagaceae bacterium | reverse complement strand
CCTTTTGAAAGAAAATCCCACAAGCCTTGTGTGTTTGAGCATGTATATTTTGCCAGACCCGACTCTTTTGTGTTTGGTCAAAGCGTCATGAAAACACGACGAGAAATGGGCCGTTTGTTAGCTGAGCGATATCCAGTGTCAGCCGATTTGGTAATCCCCGTCCCGGACAGTGGTGTGGCTGCTGCTTTGGGGTTTGCCGAGGCGAGTGGTATACCCATGGATTTTGGATTGATCCGTAATCACTACGTTGGACGTACTTTCATTGAGCCAAAACAGAGCATACGGTCCTTCGGTGTTCGAATCAAATTAAATCCTGTTCGCCATCTGATTGAAGGGAAAAGAGTGATCCTTATTGACGATAGTATTGTTCGCGGAACGACGTCTAAAAAAATTGTTGAAATGGTTCGTCAAGCAGGTGCTCTTGAAGTTCACTTTAGAGTCTCGAGCCCACCAACTACCCACAGTTGTTTTTATGGAATCGATACCCCCTCACGTGAAAATTTGATTGCTAGTCACATGAATAATGAAGCCATGAATCATTTTATTAAATCAGATACGCTCGCCTTTTTAACTCTTGAGGATCTTATTAGGGCTGTTCATGATGAAAGTCGCGGATCAGGCTATTGTTATGCGTGTTTCAATGGGGATTACGCCGTCCCGCCTCCGGTTGTATAGATCGAAGGAAATATGAAACTTGCTGTTGTGGGCCCTACGGCTTCTGGTAAAACCCAACTTGCTACCACTTTGGCCAAACTATTAAATGCAACGATTATTAATGGGGATCCGTTTCAATCCTTACAGGGCTGCGCAATTGGTACTGGTCAGCCGACCCTAGAAGAACTAGAGGGCCAAAAAAATTTAGGATACGGTTGCTTCCCGTTATCCATGCATTTGAATCCAAAAGATTTTGGCATATCTGTGAATGGGTGGATAGCGAATGATACTGAGACAATCTGCGTCACCGGCTCCGGACTCTATCTCAGGGGAATCTGGAACCAATTCAGTCCACTCCCCGAAGTACCCTCAGAAGTCATTCAGCACTATCGCACTCGCACAAATAGGGAAGGGACCCCCACTCTTTATCAAGAACTCAAAACCATCGATCCTAAACGGGCTTATGAATTACACCCGAATGATCGAGCGCGAATCGAAAGGGCGTTAGCGCTCTACGAAGTTTCGGGTGTCTTGCCTTCTCAACTTCTCGGAGGAGTTCCATTGGAAGTTCCGAGTGACTGGAAGGTTGTTGTATTAGATCCCCCTCGAGACTTACTTCGAGATTCGATTGCACGAAGGATACAGCGGCAAATATCCTTAGGTTGGCCCGATGAGGTTGCTTCTTTAGTCGCTAGAGGTTTTACAGCCGATCTACGTCGCCATCGCCCTATAGGTTACGACACTCTGATGAATCACATTGAACCATCAGTTGCGCAAAATCTCATAACAATCGAAACCCAACAGTACGCAAAACGCCAAAGTACATGGTTTCGTCACCAAATGAAAAATGTCGTGCGCTTGGAATCGATCCCACTTAATCCCGAACAACTCTTAAATGTGCTAGGCCATAGATGATGCATACAAAACTGATAGTGCATGAGTATGATAGGTCAGCCTGGATTCAATTGATAGCTCAAGATGGACTTCCAAGACTTTCCCAACTGACTCTCCATGACTTGGACCATACGATGCGAACTCTTAAATGGAAGGGGTATGAGCGATTGATTCTGAGCGGCTATTTTGATCAGTGTAGGGCGTTCAATTTTTGTGTGGGTGCCGATCTGCATGAAGTCGTCAACCTAGACCCCTTTACTGCACTTGAATTCTCAAGCTTAGGTCAAAGAGTTTCAGAACAACTCCTTTGGCCTGGGTGGAAAACCCTGACGTTGTTATCGGGCCTGGTCATGGGGGGAGGATGCGATTTAGCGCTTCACGGTCAAGAAAGATGGGCTATTGAAAGTTCTACGATGCCCCTTCGACTTCAACACCCTGCCTTAATCCACGGTTTAATTAGTGGTTTTGGCGGTACGCGACGTGCGATAGAATTGCTTGGATCAATCGAAGCCTTAAAGTTATTTCAAAATCTTGAGGTATGGAATGGGGCAGCCTGCAAAGAAAAAGGACTAGTAGATCGAGTCCTCGAGGAAAAGGACTTAGATAATGCTCTTCAATCATGGCGGTCTTAGTTGACTCGATTTACATTAGAGTCTTGATTTATCCTGTTCAATCATTGATTTAATACTTTGATGAACTGCTCGAAGTAAATCGTCAGCACTTTGGAAATTCTTCGGCCAAATTGGTTCACCAAATCGAATGATAATTTTTCCAGGTCGAATTCTAAGGCTTCCTGGCGGTAGGATGCGGAACCCTCCGGTCATCGATGAGGGAATAATAGGAACTTGTGATTGCATTGCCATAACAAATCCTCCCTTCTTAAAGGGCATCAGATCACCGGTTCTAGTCCGTGTTCCCTCTGGATACATGAAAACAGATTGTCCATTGCGAATTCGAGATATAGCCCGATCAATACTAATTCGTGCTTTTTCAGAATTTGAT
>CAWULW010000147.1:0-2563 GCA_963923615.1 uncultured Holophagaceae bacterium | reverse complement strand
ATCGACAACACTGCGACGCACCCAGGGTAGGACTCCCCCAAAGCCTTGTAGACTAATAATGGCAAACCCAATGAAAAGTTGAAAAAGGTTAGCATTCATGGAGAAAGGTGCTCGATTGAAGAAGTATCTTGTAAGATGTTAATGCAAATAACAATTTAATGAAGGAAGACATCCCATGGTATTAGAAATTGCCGATATTCGTATTGATCCTACTAAGAAAGCTGAGTTTGAAAAAGCGATTGAGCGTGGTGTACGTGACGTTATTTCAAAGTCAAGTGGGTTTAAGAGTTTCAAGGTCCAGCGTGGCGTTGAAAGTCAGGACCGCTACTTGCTAATGATTCAATGGGAGAGTCTAGAAGACCATATGGTCAAGTTTAGAGAGTCTCCAGCTTTTGCAGAGTGGCGTGGCATTGTCGGACCTTTCTTTGCGGGCCCAGTTGCCATGGAACATTTTGAATTAGTGACCGAGTAAATCGAGTCTGGCGCTTTTTAAAACTTTTCGTTTTCTTTTAAGAAGCGCCATTGCCCTACTGGTAAATTGCCAAGAGGTATTTGTCCAATGCGTATTCGTTTTAAACCGACAACCTCAAGACCAACCAATTCGCACATGCGTCTAATTTGACGCTTTCTACCTTCTCGAAGAACGAAGCGTAGTTGATCTTCATTTTGCCAACTAACCTTAGCAGGTTTTAGTGCAACCCCATCTAGCGATAAGCCGTGTTTAAGAGAGGCCAAGCCAGAGGGGCTTAGGTTGCCTTTGACGCGGACTAAGTACTCCTTTTCGATCGTACTATTTTCACCGATGATGAGTTTTGCAATACGACCGTCTTGAGTGAGTACTAATAAACCAGAGGAGTCGATATCGAGTCTACCAGCAGGAGCTAAGCCGCGAGTATTAAAGCGAGGATTTTTGTTGGCATCTAGATGGGTTCTAAAAAAATTCTCAGGCGTTATGAGTGATGCTGCTGGTTTGTATTCTCGATCTTCGTCAAAGTGTGAGATGTAGCCAACGGGTTTGTTCAGAATGACGGTGATCCGAGAGGCTTGTTGTTGTTTGGCTTCTTTTTTTAATTCGATTCGTTGGTTAGGGAACGCTCTGGATCCTAGTTCAGTCACTACAATACCGTCGACAGTGACTAAACCTTGTTCAATATAAGCGTCTGCTTCTCGGCGAGAGCAGAGGCCTTTTTCTGACAGGAGTTTTGAAATTCGAACTTTTTCCACTAGCGTATTATCGAACATCTTGGCAATCCCACCTAAAATACTAGAAATTGCAGTTATTTATTGAATATTCATGGCCCTACTCGTTTTAAATAATGCCAAACTAGCCTTTGGTCACGTTGATTTACTTGCTAATACCTCTTTTAGTTTGGAGGATGGTGAACGTGTAGGCCTAATCGGACGTAACGGTACGGGCAAATCCTCTCTTTTAAAGATTCTCGCGGAACTTGAAAAGCCAGATGACGGGTTATTGCAAAAACAACAAAACATTCGCGTGGCCTATGTTGCTCAAGAGCCAATTTTCGAAACGGGCGCGAATGTTTTTGATGCGGTAGCGGAAGGGGTTCTGGAAACTAAAAAACTTCGTCAAGAGTACGAGGATTTAAGTTTGCAAGAATGGACGGATGCTAGTCAGTTACGCATGGATGAGTTGCATTCCTTAATTGAGGCTCGCGATGGTTGGGCCTGGGAGCAGCGTGTTGAGGAAGTAATCAATAAGCTTCATCTAGAAGGTCATCGAAAAGTATCGGAGTTATCCGGTGGAATACGCAAACGTGTTGCCTTAGCGCAGGCATTGGTTGCTAGACCAGATGTACTTCTTTTAGATGAGCCAACTAACCATTTAGATTTGGACTCTATACAGTGGCTTGAGTCTTTGATGCTCGAGATTAAAGGTGCGATGGTATTCATTACGCATGACCGAGCTTTTTTAGATCACGTTGCTACCAGAATTGTTGAACTAGATCGAGGAATTTTAAGAAGTTATCCTGGTAACTTTACAGCGTATCAAGTTCTAAAAGAAAAGCAATTAGAGGACGAAGCGCTCGCCAATGCGCGTGCGGATAAATTGCTTGCACAAGAAGAGGTCTGGATACGACAGGGTGTTGAGGCGAGAAGAACTCGCAGTGTTGGGCGAGTGGCTCGCTTAGAAGCACTTCGAAAAAAGCGCGCGGAGCGTCGTGAAAGTGTTGGACAAGTTCAGTTGGATATAGCAAGTGGTCAGCGCAGTGGCAAGATTGTCGCGGTGCTTGAAGACGTTTCGAAGAGCTATAACGGCAAGCCAATTATCAAGAAATTTAATGCTACTTTATTGCGTGGTGACAAGGTTGGTTTATTAGGTCCAAACGGAGCGGGTAAGTCGACTTTGCTTAAACTAATTTTGGGCGAGATTGCGCCTGATAGCGGCGAGGTTAAGCAGGGTAGTAATTTAGAAATTGCTTACTTTGATCAAATGCGCGAAGGTTTAAATCTAGATGCCACTCTTGAAGATTTCATAAGTCCCGGCAGTGAGTGGGTAGACTGTCTCTTATACACATCTCCGAGCCCACGAGACGTAGAGGAA
>CAWULW010000146.1:0-2565 GCA_963923615.1 uncultured Holophagaceae bacterium | reverse complement strand
ACTTTCTCTAGGCCCTGCTAAAGGCAAAGACTTTGCAACAAGTTTAGGCCCGTGGTTAGTAACCAAGGATGAGTTAAATCTGCGATCGACCCCCTTAGGCTGTGTTCTAGATGCAACGATGAAAGCATTTGTGAATGACCAACTTCTATCCGAGGGAAATGTAAGTTCAATGAATTGGACTTTTGCTCAAATTTTACAAAGAACCTCCTACGGTATTCGTCTCCATCCTGGAGAAGTTATTGGATCGGGTACGGTGGGCACGGGGTGTCTCCTAGAATTAAATGGTTCTAAGATCACGGATAATCTATGGCTCCAGCCTGGAGATCAGGTAAAAATGGAGATCGAAAACTTAGGGGTCCTATTGAATACGGTTATCCGACAAGAAGAGCGGCTCCAAGGGGTCGCAGCAACTCTTTTGGGAGGCTCCTTAGGTGATTTATTTCGCCATAGCCCCTCTGGTGAATCGGGACATTAGGTGACACTTGATGAAAACGATCCTAGCTAAAGAGCTCAGTCCCATCGAAACCAACGCCTGGCTATGTGGCGGTATTACACCCAGGCCAATTGCATTGGTCAGTACCATCGATGGTGAAGGTGATCGAAACCTTGCCCCCTTTTCTTTTTTTAATGCTTTTGGAAGTAATCCCCCTACCATTGCCTTTGCCCCCAATCGACGTGGTAGAGATGGCAGTTTAAAAGATACATATCGAAATATCCAAGCGACTAAAGAGTTTGGTGTAGCTACCGTTAGTTTCGCTATGACTGAGCAGATGAATATTAGCTCAGCTGACTATCCATCAACTATTGATGAATTTGTTAAATCAGGATTTACGCCTGAGAAAGCAAAGTTTATTAAGCCCATGCTCGTTAAAGAAAGTCCTTTTCAGATGGAGTGTCGGCTTAATCAGATTATTGAATTGGGATCAGGCCCTGGGTCGGGGTTGATGATCATCGGAGAAGTTCTCTGTTTTCATATCGCCGAAGATTGTCTTCTCAATAATCTTCCCGACCCTGAACGGCTCGATCAAGTTGGGCGTAATGGAGGCTCGTTTTACACCCGGGCCCATGGGGCGGCATTGTTTCAAGTTGCAAAGCCCTCAGGTAAGCCCGTGGGATACGATGCACTCCCTGCGTCATTAAAAGCATCTACTTTTTTAACGGCAAATGACTTAGGTCGTCTAGCAAACACCGATCATATACCTTCTTTTGAAAGTTTTCGATCACCTACAGATGCCCACATAAGCAAGAAGGATCTGGAACAATCAATTCTAGAAGCCATTCGAAACCACCGGCTTGAGGATGCTTGGTATTGGATTCATATCTATACATCGAAATAGCTAATGGGCAGTGGATCAATCTAGCTGATGTGACCTATTTCCAAGATCCCCAGTAGTTGAGAGTCTCCACTGCGGTAGCAGCTGGAGTGGGATGAAGATAATGAAGTGTATCGACCATGACTGCAATTTCATTGGTACGGTCTTTTTTTCTGGATAGAGGTATCGCCTTAGGGTGCGGACCATGATGGATGCCCGTCGGATGCCACGTAACCATACCGGCCCCAATGCCATCTCGGCTAAAGAACTCACCCTGGCTATAAAAGATCACTTCATCAAAGTCGATATTTCGATGAAAGAAGGGAACTCGCATGGCATCTTCATCCTCTTCAAAAGGACGAGGCAGAAAGGTACATACGACAAAATGGGTTCCCAAAAAAGTCGTGTGGACACTGGGTGGAAGATGATAACGATGGCTTGTGATCGGACGAATATCTTTCACATTAATTTTCATGACTGTTAGATCGCCTTTCCAACCAACTGCATCAAGAGGTGGATAAGGATAGGTGACTTTGGTAATTTGATTCTCACGCTTGATATGAATCTGGTAGATACCTGGAATGTCTTGATAGGTAGGAATTTCTGGAGTATCAATCATCGCAGGATCAAAGAGGGCATTGGGGCCCAATATTCCGCGATCGGGGATATTAATTTCACTGAAACTTTCGATTAGAAGATACATCTGTGGCTCTGCATCGGGCATCCATCGATAGGTAGTACCTCGAGGAATCGAAATATAATCCCCTTGGGTGTACATTAAATGACCAAAGTCTGTCTCTAGTCGACCAGCGCCCTGATGGATAAAGTAAAGATCATCGCCATCTGCATTACGGTAATAGAAGGACATGGACTTGGGACTGACGAGATGAAGAGCTACATCGTGATTCTTTAAGAAACAAATTGGCCTAAAGACATCTTCTTGATTTCCCAAAGCGGAGGCCTTTAAAGCAGCGGAGAGTTCTTGTGACTCGACCGGAGCATTGATAAAGAGATTGAGATTGTAGCTTCGAGGCTTCAATGGCCCATCGATTTCCGTCCAACTCGTAGGCGGATGCTGACGATATAAATGAGATACCTTTCCGTAAAATCCTTGGCGTCCGTGTTCTTCTTCGTAAGTGCCCGGAGGGAGAGCTACATGCGCCTGACGAGAATGTATGCCCTTTCGTAAGGGGAACAAGGGGGATGTCTGTCTCTTATACACATCTCCGAGCCCACGAGACGTAGAGGAATC
>CAWULW010000145.1:0-2588 GCA_963923615.1 uncultured Holophagaceae bacterium | reverse complement strand
ATTAGCCAATATTCTGAAAACTCCCGTTCAAATTGTCTGGGATCGTGCTGACGATCTTCGCGGTGGCTATTATCACCCAGCCTCTGCTCATGGAATGTCAGCCATCGTGGATGTAGGCAGCCAAAACATACTGCACTATCAACATAAGGTGTCTGCACCAAGCATTTTACGAAGTAGTAACCCTAAATCGCCTGATGAAGCTGTTGTAAGCACCGAGCTTTTAGGGGCTCAGGATATACCTTACGGCATTGATTCCATTGAGATTTCGTATCACGAACTGCCCGTACATGTTCCTTTGTGGTGGTGGAGAGCTATACAGTTTGTTCCAAACATTTACGCTCGAGAATGTTTTATTGATGAACTTGCCGAACTCTTAGACTATGACCCGATCGAATATAGACAACTCTTATTGAGCAAATCTACCCAAGACCCCGCAACTCTATCCAGACTTCTGAATACTATCTCGATTGCAAAAGAAAAATCGAATTGGCCTAACCCGTCCAAGAAAAACCGAGGTCTAGGGATGGCTTGTATGGATTATGAAGGTACAACGATCGTTCAAATTGCAGAGGTTTCCGCCTCTAAGACTCGTTTCAAAATTCACAAAATATATACCGTGATGGACTGTGGACTTGTCGTCAACCCTCTAGGCGTCAAATCTCAAGTTGAAGGAGCTATTGTGTGGGCTCTCTCTGCCCTAAAATCTCAAATACACATTAAGAAAGGTCGTGTAGTTGAAAAAAACTATAAAGAATATCCAGTATTACGGTATTCAGATATGCCAGAAGTTGACACCACGATCGTGGATTCGGACAGAAGTCCTCATGGGGTAGGAGAACCTCCCGTGCCTTGTGTGATACCTGCTGTCTTGAATGCCATCGTAAAAGCAGGTGGCCCAAGGTTCAGGTCCTTGCCCTTGCCGAAGTGATGAAAGAGCATCAATCTATTACCTCTATTTTGAAATCAACTCAACTTCCGTTGGTCCTAGCGACTCTGTGCAAGAAAGAGGGTCCTTCATATAGAGGTTTGGGTGCCCGATTGGTTTCGGACGGGGAGAAAATTTTATCGGGCTCCATCAGTGGAGGATGTATCGAGAGCGATCTGCTAACCAAGGCAAGAGAAGTTCTTCAAACTGCCCAGAGCCAACTAGTCGTTTATGATCTTAGGAATGATACTGAGGACCCCTTTGGCTATGGGATGGGGTGTGATGGTTCTATTTCTGTGCTACTTCAGGCTCCATTACAGTACATGCCTTACTGCGAGGCCGTCGATCTAGCCTCCGAGACAAGGCAAAATATTTATCTGGCCACTAGTTTGATAGAAGGATCCAATTTGGGTGAACAAAGGATCTTCTATAAAATGCCCAAAGAACTACATGGGCTTCTGTTGGAGGAAGTGACCCCACCTATTGCATTAGTTCTATTCGGCGGAGGAAGGGATGCCACCCCACTTGTAGATCTTGCAGGTCTACTAGGTTGGAAAGTGTACCTTACCGACTATCGAAAAGGCCAACTTCCAGAGGACTTGCAATTCCCGTGGGTAACCACTATTCACGGCTCAGTTCAACAGATTATGGAACAGGTTCCCTTTGATAGGTCAACTGCCTTTGTCTCCATGACACATCAACTGAAGATGGATATTGCCATGGTCTATGAAGTCATGAAAACTGAGTCATTCTATATTGGGGTGATGGGCCACCGAGATCGCCTTAGAGATATAACACTCAACACTCTCAAGCAGGATACAAGGCTCCACTCGCCTGTTGGACTTGACCTTGGAGCTAAAGAGCCCTCGCAGATTGCTTTGTCGATTTGCTCAGAGATCCTAGCGCTCTACAACGGAACCAAGGGTATTCCGTTGAGCGCTAATGATGGAGCCTTGCCGTGATTGTGAATAATGCTGAATTCTCAGTTGCTATTTTGGCTGCAGGACAGGGTCGTAGATTTGGATACCCCAAAGCTTTAATGCGCTCCGAAAATGAATACTTACTCCTAGATTTGCTCAAACAAGTTAAGAGTCTCAATCCCCTCGAGACTATTGTTGTCCTTGGCTCTGGGCAGAATATTATCAAGCCTATGCTACCTTCGTGGTCTCGCGTTGTCGTCAATCAACAATGGCAGAGAGGTATGAGTGGCAGTATTCAATTAGCCCTTAAGTCGACGAGTCTTAAATCTTCAGGTGTCCTTTTAATGACGTGTGATCAGATTTTAATTCAAACAGATCATCTCAAACGCATTACCGCCTCATTATCAGAATTCAATTCGAGGTCGGCTTGTATTGCGTCCTCTTACAATGGGACTTTTGGTATCCCATGTTACATCGGTGTTAATCACTTTGCGCTTTTTGATACCCTGCGTGGTGATCATGGGGCAAAATCTGTTTTAGGATCACTCAATCCAACGCTAGTTCCTATGGGTGAGGCGTTTAATGATGTGGATACTCCTGAAGATTTAATAGCTATGCTCAAAAAGAGATAATTTTTAACAAGTCTGAGTAAGCGATAATATAATTTTACCAACGAGGAAAATCATGGAAACAATTCTCAATTTATCCAATTTACAACAAGCCTTGACTCAAAGGTATGCTAC
>CAWULW010000144.1:0-2588 GCA_963923615.1 uncultured Holophagaceae bacterium | reverse complement strand
CTGCCTTATAGATTAAAAGGCGAGCTGCTTCCACCTTCACTTGCATTTCCGCTAATTTGTGAGCGATGGCTTGGTGTTCAATGATCGGTTTGCCAAACGTGTGGCGCACCTTGGCATACTTGACACTCTCTTCGAAAGCTCCTTGGGCCATACCTAAGGCTAAGGCTCCAATACTAATGCGACCCCCGTCGAGGGTCTTCATCGCCTGTTTGAAACCGACGCCTTCTTCCCCCAAGAGGTGCTCATCCGAAACTTTCACATCCTCAAGAATGAGTTCGCTCGTATCCGAAGCGCGTAAACCCAATTTGTCTTCTTGCTTACCCGCACGAAATCCATTCATTCCTTTTTCCAAAATGAAAGCACTGATTCCGTCGGTTCCCTGACCGGGTCGCGTTCGGGCCATCACTACGGCGATATCTCCCTCGGTACCGTGGGTGATGAAATTTTTGGTTCCGTTTAGAATCCAATACGATCCTTCTTTGTGCGCAATTGTTTGTTGAGCCCCTGCATCCGAACCCGCACCAGGCTCGGTCAGTCCCCAAGCTCCTAGGGCTTGGCCCTTGGCTAAGGGTACTAAATAGGTTTGCTTTTGTGCCTCATTGCCCATGGCATAGATATGGTTGGAACATAAGGAATTGTGTGCGGCAATGCTGATGCCGACGCTACCACATACGCGGGAAAGCTCTTCCACGACCACGGCATATTCGATGTAACCCATCCCCGCCCCACCGTAGGATTCAGGAAAAATAATCCCCATCATTCCCATCTCACCGAGTTGCTTGATCACCTCTCGGGGGAAGATCTTTTTTTCATCCCACTCCATGACATGGGGACGTATCTCTTTTTCAGCAAATTTGCGAACTTCGCGTCGCAAGAGTTCGGTATCTTCTGAAAGCGTAAAATCCATAGTTATCTTTCGTATTTTAGAGTGATGTCATCGCTTCGTGTTGCAGCGAATGAAGGAGGTCTTGGTGGGCTTGGGACACGCGCCTCATCTCCTCTACTCTAGCGATATCCTGGGTTTCCAGAGCTCGAATTAATTCAGACAATTGGGTTTGCGCTTTCGTCTGATCCTGATTGAGAAGAATGAAGTCAAAATGACTTGCCTCGGCTAATTGGTGGGCGACTTGGGCCATTCGGAGCTTTAACTGAACCGGGCTCTCATCACCGCGACCATACAATCGCTCTTTCAATGCGACCAGACTGGGAGGAAGAATAAAGACACTTTGAGCAGTGGGGTAAAGATCTTTTACCCGAGCCACGCCTTCGGTTTCGAGATCGAGGATGACAGTCTGCCCTTGACGCAAGGCTAGTTCCAACGGACGACGGGAGGTGCCGTAATAATGATCGTAGTTATGGACGTATTCAAGAAAATCATGTTCCTGAATCATTGATTCAAAAACCGAAGGACTCACAAAGTAATAATCGACCCCTTCCTGCTCTTTGGGCCTGGGGGGACGGGTCGTGTGACTCACCGAAAAATGGACATCCGGTCGATCGTTCAATAATGCTTTTAAGATCGTGGTCTTCCCGCTACCACTGGGCGCGCATACGATGATCATCGGGGCCGACACGGATCTACTCCTAGGGATCTCTTTAGTGTAAAAGGAGATGGGGCGATCTTAGACTTCGTCGAAGAAGAGAGGCCTCAGCGCTTGGAGTTTGGTCTCCCAGGTTTGAGGGTGATGATAGCGGACAGCGGCCGCTAAACTCGAGAGAAGACTGTTGGCGTCCTGTGGAGTGAAGCACATGCCCACCAAGCGTCGATCGTGGGGCATGGTGAGGGTCGCCGTAGGGATCACGGTTTGATTCATGATGCGACCAAAATAGCCGTGGTCACGACCAAAACTGAAGATTGCATTGGCGTCTTTTTTTTCGGTCATGGCAATACGGTCATTGGCTTTGATATGAGTCAGAACTTTTTCTAGATTCGTAGGTCGTTTCAATCGCAAGTCAAACCACAACGTGTGCATGTATTGGGTAGGGAGTTTGACGGCGGAGGAAAAAAGCTGGAGATTAATACCTTTGGTTTTAAAGAGATGATAAGCATCGCGAGCATGGTGTGTCCCAAACTTCCCATCTTTGTGGGAACCCACCTGAGGCGAGGGTGAAAAGTCTTTGACTTGGCTGATGTCATTGGATCGACGCATACAGACAAAGTTGCCTTCTTCGAGATTATCGGTGCCTTCACTGAGGGCTAAGGTAGCAATAATGGCGGAAATATTATGCGTATTGCACGATACGACTTGAATCCATTTATCTTTTAGGGGATCGATCGTTTCATCGTTGATACCCCGAGCATACATTTTTCCAAAGCCAAACTCACTTCCTTGGGCTAAAAATCCTAGGGCATTTTTTTCATAGTGCTGATACAACGTCTCTTTCATCTCATTGCCTTTAGGTGAGCAATCAATGACGACGATATTCTCACGCGACAAAATCTCTTCATGGGTGTACGTAGCAGGCGTTCCATAAGCCTCAAAGGCTTTCTTTTTATCTGCGTCGCATACCAGTTGGGCACCTCGATCGAGGAGATCTTTGATCTTGGGCCGCTCCACTACACTATTTTTATGGAAGGTGACTTCGTC
>CAWULW010000143.1:0-2594 GCA_963923615.1 uncultured Holophagaceae bacterium | reverse complement strand
CTATTGATTATGGTGGGACAAGCCACTCGGCTCATGGGGCTGTTTCATGGCCTACCTAAAGGATATAGTGCGCGTGTTGTTTGGGGAGCTGAAACAGATACGGGAGATCCTCACGGGAGCATTGTTCGCACTTCAGACTATATTCCTTCTGTTTCCGAGGTAGAAAACAAACTGTCGTCTTCCATTGGATGGATGGATCAAATTCCTCCACCGACAAGTGCTAAAAAAATAAAAGGTGTTTCTGCGTATAAATTTGCCCATCGAGGCGAAAAAGTCACTTTACCCCCCTCTTCGGTTTACCTTCATGAAGCCAAACTTATAGACTCGAAGTCTATTGATCAAATTTCTCTGGTCTGCAGGGGAGGCTTTTATGTTCGTAGCTATATTCGTGATCTCGGGACCGATATCAGATCTGCTGCACATCTTTCGGCACTTCACCGTGACTGTATTGGACCCTGGTCATGTCCACGGGAGGGATCGGAAGTTTTTATACACGGTGATCAATTGATTCCTTGGTGTCCTTCACTTGATTTGACTGAAAAGGAGTTTCAGGCTTTGGGCTTTGGGCAGATGATTCAGGCTAGAGACTGTCAATCGCCCGAATATAACTTTCCGAAAGGATTTCCCACCATGTCTCCTGTGATTCGTGGGATATTCCAAGGCCGCCTTGTTGCTCTTTTGCGTCCCGAGGGGAATCAATTTAAAACGTTTGCAAATTTACGTGGAGGTCTCTAACGGGAAGCCCAATTTAATTTTTCTCTTAATAGAGTGAAATAATTTTGATCGGGCTCCTTTAACAGTGTGATTTTGTGTTCACTTCTCTCTACCAAAATATAATCAGAGGTCAAGAGTGGGTAACCCACCTGACCATCAAGAGTTAAAAAAGCTTCATCTGAGGATCGGAGACCGACCTTAATTACGGTGTTACCTGTCAAAATAATTGGCCGCCAAGATGGCGAATGAGGGCAAATAGGCGCAAGTAAACAAGCATCTAGTTCGGGTTGAACGATAGGACCTCCGGTTGAAAAGGAATATGCAGTGGAACCAGTAGGCGTCGAAATGACTAGCCCATCGGATCTCAAAGTCCCTATCTCAGAACCCTGCGCACTCAGATCCATCTCTATCATTCGAGCGAGAGATCCTTTGGAAATCACAACATCATTAAGCACCATACCTTCAGCAAGAAGGGAACCTGATCGAAGCAGTTTAACCCTTAAAGTGTGACGATGATCCGATACTAGGCGCTGTTCAAAATAATGTTCGATGAGGGTCTCCGCTTGCGGTGCAGCATTAGACGCGATGAATCCTAGGGAGCCGAGATTAATACTGACAATAGGAACCCCTTGTGATCCAAACCCTCTTGCGGCTGATAGCAGAGTGCCATCCCCCCCTAAGCACAAACATAATAAAGGCACACCTTGGTTCTTAGAGTAGGTCTGTAAACTACTGGCGATCTTGGAGTTCGTCCATGCATCTCGCAGACTTGGATCCGCGGTAAATTCCCAATCCCTAGATTCAAAAAGAGGTATGACTTGAGCCAGAACCTGAGGTAAAAGGTCCGATTTGGTTTTAGCAACAATGGCCAATAGAGGCTTCGACATCTCCTCTAGTTTACCAAGAGCATTGTGAGCCATGAGGTATGATAAAAAGATCACTAAATTCCAAAGGAATAAGATAGCAATGCGTGTCAAACGTTACCTGATTCCATTTTTGTTAGCGTGCTCGTTTGGCTTGACCCCACCTATAACTTTTGGACTTTCTACTCCCGACGATACCGAAGATTTTTTAAAGTTATTTGCCCTTCGCACACCTAAAACAATCACAAAGGTTTTAGATAGAACAGGTAATACCTTGGGTATTTTCTCCGAGGAGAATAGAATCATTATTCCGTACGGTGATATTCCTAAAGGCTTCGTTGACGCACTCGTAGCTACAGAAGATGCAGGTTTTTGGACCCACAATGGCGTTTCTGTCAAAGGACTCTTTCGAGCAGGTAAAAACTTTATTCTCTCGTTAGGAGAAAAAAAACAAGGGGGATCCACGCTGACTATGCAATTGGTCAGGAATGTCACCCGGAAACGCCAAAAGAAAATTACCCGTAAACTACAAGAAATTAATCTAGCACTTGCGCTTGAAAAAAAATATACGAAGCAGCAAATATTAGAGCAGTATGCAAACGAAGTCTATTTTGGAGCTGGTCGCTATGGTGTTGAATCAGCATCTCAATTCTATTTTGGCAAAAGCGCTTCCCAGCTCAGTATAGAGCAATGTGCCCTGTTGGTTGGCCTTGTGCAATCTCCTGAACGGTATTCAAAGATGCTCCTAGGTAAAAGCACAAAAGACCGTCAATTTGTCACAGATCGAAGAAATTATGTACTTGATCGAATGGTGATCGAGGGCTACCTCAAAGAGCCACAAGCTAACATCTTAAAGAAGCGACCTGTGGTGACAGCTCGGGAGAATTCCTCCGGGGAGACTGTTGGGGCTTACGCTATTGAAGAAGTTCGTAAATATCTGTATTCCAAATACGGAAAAGATATGGTCATGAATGGAGGCTTAGAGGTTACTACGACGATTGATTCGCTGTGGCAGTT
>CAWULW010000142.1:0-2606 GCA_963923615.1 uncultured Holophagaceae bacterium | reverse complement strand
CGGGAGATACCTTCGCCATACATAATATCGAAAGTAATAACTTTCAGCGGAGGGGCTACTTTATTTTTTACGACTTTGACTTTGGTTTTTTTACCAATGACCGAAGCATCCTCGTCCTTTGCGGCAACGAGGGGATCGGACGTATTACCTTTGATGCTCTGAATACTTCGGACATCTAAGCGTACCGAAGCATAAAACTTTAACGCATTACCTCCTGTCGTCGTTTCGGGGTTACCAAACATAATCCCAATCTTCATACGTATTTGATTGATAAATACAACACAGGTGTTTGTTTTGCTAATCGTTCCAGCCATCTTTCTGAGCGCTTGACTCATAAGACGCGCCTGAAGACCTACGTGACTATCACCCATTTCACCATCTATTTCTGCCTTAGGAACTAGGGCGGCTACGGAATCAATGATGATGATGTCTAGGGACCCTGATTTGACCAGTTGATCACAGATTTCTAGTGCTTGTTCTCCGGAATCAGGTTGGCTGATAAAAAGATTTTCAACATCTACTCCAAGTTTTTTTGCATAATCGGGATCAAGCGCATGTTCGGCATCAATATAGGCTGCAAGCCCACCTGCTTTTTGTGCTTCAGCTACCATATGGAGAGCCAAAGTGGTCTTACCGCTTGATTCAGGTCCATAAACTTCTACAATGCGACCCTTGGGAATACCCCCAACACCTAACGCAGCATCGAGAGCAATGGATCCAGTAGAAATAACCTCAAGGCCTTCGGCTACGCTTTCGCGCTCTCCTAATTTCATAATGGAGCCCTTGCCGTAGCTTTTTTCAATATCCGCTAAAGTTCGAGAGAGGGTTTTGATGCGTTCATCACGGTCCGTAGCAGGCATAAGTTAACTCCAAGTCAGGATTAATAGAATGACCCAAAAAGCGAAAAAAACAAGAAAAAGATTCAGACGTCAATAAAATAAGATTAAAACTAATCATTACAATATTTACGTTTTATAACGATCCCCCCTATGAACCTGCATAGCCCCTATTTGGGGGGGAGTTCAAGGACCAGGCTCATCGCCTCTCGGGAAAGCACACCAAAGACTTCGCGAAGCAAATCAGAGGTGAGGACTTGGCTTGGATGTCCGCAAGCAACCAAACTCCCTTGATTGAGTAAAACAATTTGATCCATACAATGCGCCACCCGTAGGTCATGAAGGGACATCAAAATAGTCGACCCTGCATCAGCCATGGCTCTCGCCTTCACCAGCACTTCTAATTGGTGGCGAATATCAAGGGGCGATAGAGGTTCATCCCAGCACTGAATAGGTGCTTGAGTGACCATCGCACGTGCCAACAGCGTACGTTGTTTTTCTCCTGTACTGAGTTGGGTGATGGGACGATCGGATAAAGAGAGTAAATCTAGGTCTCTTAGGTAAGGCTCTAAATCATGAAAATCTTCTCCCCAAGCGAAACGACCCATACGAAGCACTTCTTGAACGGTAAAGGGAAATTCAAAATTTGTTTCCGGACCAACCCAAGCAAGCCGCCGACCTCGCTGGAAGATCGGAATATCGGCAAGATTAAACCCATTCCAACTCACCTCTCCCTGGTAAGCAATCAATCCTGAAATAGCTTGTAGAAGGGTGGATTTCCCTGACCCATTCGGTCCGATAATACCGATCATGGAACCCGACTGGAAAGTCAGGGACATCGAATTTAAACGATGAGCAATCCGAAGATCTCTGACGGCAAGGGCAGTAGTCATGAAGCACGCTTATGTAGGAGCCAAAGAAAGAAAGGGCCACCGATCAGTGACGTGATCACTCCGACCCGTAAGCCAATATTGAGTACCCGAGAGATCAAATCGCATCCCAGGAGAAAGGTGGCTCCTCCAATCAAGCAACAAGGAATGAGGTGTTTATGATCCGGACCCAACAGAAGTCTAAGAATATGAGGAACAATAAGCCCAACAAAACCTACGACCCCTGCAACAGAGGTGGCCACAGCTGTCAGCAGCGTAGAAAGAACAATCATTTTCCAACGAAACCGTCGGACATTCACCCCCAAACTTTGCGCTCCAGCTTCTCCCAAACTCAGAAGATTCATGGGCGAGCCCATCGAGGTCATCAAGAAGGATAAGATAACGACCAAAGGTAAACTTATCCAAACATGCTCCCAGGTTCGATCTTCAAGGCTACCGAGTAGCCAAAAGAGTATTTGGCCCGAGCGCTCAAAGGAAGAAACTGAGAGCGATAAAACAAAACTAGTTGCAGCCCCCAAAAGAGCGTTAAGAGCGATTCCAGCGAGCAGTAATCGCTGAGTTCCTAAACCCACTTCTGCAAGAGAGAGGACCACGAGCGTGGCTAGGAATGCGCCGATCATGGATGCACTAGGTAACCCCCACATTCCTAGAAGGTTGGCACCGTAGCCAATGTATAGAACAGCTCCGAGAGCCCCTCCGGTCGAAACACCTAAGAGACCTGGGGCGGCCAAGGGGTTTTTAAAATAGGCCTGCATCATCAAACCTGAGACCGACAGACCGGCTCCAACCGCCATTGCCACTAGCGTTCGCGGTAAACGAATGTTCCAAAGGATACTTTGCGCAATGGGATCAACATGCCTAATCCCTTCCCATATTTCAG
>CAWULW010000141.1:0-2607 GCA_963923615.1 uncultured Holophagaceae bacterium | reverse complement strand
GTAGAAATTCTCAAGGGTAGTGATCTATGTGATTACTTGATGGCGGAAGATCGAAAACCTTCAGCTTGGGCTATGGCTCAAACGTTACGTCGCCACCAACCAGCACGATCTATTCATTTCACTAAATCCATGCGTCCCGCTTTTGCTGCATGGCTTGCGAACATTCCGGAACGTATTGGCGTTTCCGAGAGTTTAGCTGGTTTTTTTAATACCCATAGTCAGCCCTTTTGGAGCGCAACGGGCCCGTTTCTCCTTCGCTATCACCGAGTCCTTCGAGAGCGATGGCCTGAGAGTCCCGAAATGCCGTTTGCGGAATTCAAACCCCACATCGCGATCCACACACCTGCGGAACCCTTTGTCGTCCTCATGCCAGGCTCCACTTGGGCGTCTAAAATGTGGCCCGCCGAAGCTTATCGGCAACTCTTGTTATTATTTCGATCGGAAGGATTTCAGGTCGTACTTCTAGGCTCCCCGGATGAACAAGCTTTGTGTGAGAGCATTGCCCAAACCGAAGGGATCAATTTAGCTGGCCAAACCACCTTGCAAGAAGCCGCTGCATGGCTTCATCATGCTCGACTGGCGATTGGCAATGATTCTGGACTCTCTCATCTGGCTGCATCAACGGGTACAAAGACGTTGACCTTTTACGGTGCGACCGATCCCGGTGGTTCGCTTCCTTGGGGTCCTCATAGTCATGAGTTACATAAAGCTGGTATCTCCTGTTCACCGTGTTTTAAACCCAAATGTTTTGTGAAGGGCCATCCCTGCATGAATAAATTAACCGCCATGGATGTTTGGGTCACCGCAAAGTCGCTGGCAGGCTCTCTCTCATGAGAACGTGGGGGTTAGCGCTGGTCGTGAGTACCTGCTTGGGAGTGCTTCACGCACAAACCATCAAATTTAATTCCCTGACCCTGGACCTTGGATCCATCAAGAGCAACCTCAAGGTGAAAGGGGTCTACCAAGTGAGCAATCAGGGCAAAGTTTATCTTCAAATTTCTGAATTGCGCCCTTCCTGTGGATGTACCTCGACCGTCGTCGGACAGTGGGCCCTTCAGCCTCAAGAATCTTCTTTGATCGAAGTCACGCTTGATACGACGGGACTCAAAGGGGATGTGACCAAAAGTATTCAAGTCGTGAGTAACGATCCCCAGAATCCGACCACACTGTTGACCTTAAAGGCGAAGGTGATTCCCGATCTCGATATCAGCCAAGAAGCCGTCTTTTGGGTGAATCTCGCAGAGAAACCGGTCGCTCGAACGGTCATTCGATTTCATTCCAACCTCGGCCAACGTCTAGATATCAATAGTGTCGAGACTCGAACCGCACCTTGGGTCACCACATCCACCAGAGTCGAGGGTAAAGATGTGCTGTTGATCTTAGAGGGGGATGCCCGGAAAATAAATTCGAAAAAACGCTATGGGATTGAAGTCCTGAATGTTGAAATAGTGGGTGACCTCAAGGACCGTGTTCCCATCAAACTCAT
The DNA here is from genome assembly GCA_963923615.1 of uncultured Holophagaceae bacterium. Lineage (GTDB taxonomy): Bacteria > Acidobacteriota > Holophagae > Holophagales > Holophagaceae > Acidiparvus. Next base: position 1,121 of record CAWULW010000141.1, on the reverse strand, counting down.
TTGGGAACTTGACTAAGGATTGGATATGAATCTACCCCAACGTGCTTCACATACTCAAGCGCTCGTCTTTATGTTGGTCACCGCTTTTATTTGGGGCCTGACGTTTCCAATCTCAAAATATCTTTTGATCCAAGGGTTGACGCCAGAAATTCTCTTGAGTATTCGCTTTAGCTTGGGCTCCCTCGTTCTACTAGTGGGCGTCTTAACCCAACCCATGCAATTCTCCCGTCAAACGTATCTAGATGGACTCATCCTCGGTGTCGTGCTCGCCGCCGTATTTTGGCTACAGATGCACGGGCTTCAGACGACGACAGCGACCAAGTCAGGTTTCATCACCGGCCTCTACGTTATTTTCACATTCATCTTGGCCACCCTTTTAGGGGATCGGTTGAATCGTTATCATGTGCTCGCGTCCCTCATGGCGTTTATTGGATTGAGTTTACTGGTCTACAATCCGGAGGTCGCTTTTGGGGGTTGGACCGTGGGTGACTCACAAACCCTACTCTCCGCGTTACTGATCGGAGTCCATATTGTCCTCACCTCTCGTTTTACCCAACGAACAGCTCCTTTAATCCTGTCCCTTCTTCAATGCGCAGTGGTCGCCGTGGTCCTTAGCGGTATGGCCTACGTTCAAACCACACCCGAACAATTGGCTATGCTTCGTCAATTGACTCATCAATATTCTTTTTGGTTACCCATGTTGTATTTAGCCTTGATCGCGACGACTTTAGCTTTTTGGTTACATTGTCGCTTCCAGCCGTCGCTCACCTCCACGGAAACGGGTGTGATCTTTTCCCTAGAGCCGGTCTTTGGGGCACTCCTCGCCGCAACGGGATGGATTCCGGGTATTGCAGATCACTTAGGCCCGGCGTCCTTAGTCGGAGCTGGACTGATGTTTGTAGCTACCCTAGTCAGCCAATGGCCTACCGGGACTTCCTCGAGGGTGCATTAATACTCGGTCACGTCCCCCAATAAAAAAGGGCGCCACAGCGCCCTTTTTTATTGGGAAATCGTATGCTACTTAATGGCGAAAGCGGCCACGAGTGCGTAAATGACCAACGCTTCGATGAGGGCTAATCCGATGATCATGGTCGTACGGATTTCACCCGCTGCTTGAGGGT
>CAWULW010000140.1:0-2619 GCA_963923615.1 uncultured Holophagaceae bacterium | reverse complement strand
GTATTTGGAACAGCATCCCGGCATTGATGTGACTGCCTTAAGTCTTGAACAAATATGCAATGGCATCTTGGGATTCGCCAGAACCCTAGAACAAAATGGAACCTTTGAGCTGCCAAGATCCAAATATCAAAATTCTCAACAATTTTTGGAAGAGGTGGTTCGCATCTACAAGACAAAATTAGATAAGCACACGGCCTCTTCAAAATACGATAAGGCCCAAACTGATCTTGCCGTACAGCAAAGATCCAAGGTAATGGGTGACGCTGAAACCGCTTTTGGGTATGTTAGTACAAAATTATTAGAATGAGTGTTCAAATACCCGAGTCCAAAATATACGATCCTGAAAAAACGTGGTTCATAAGTGATCCGCATTTCGATCATTCAAACGTCTTAAAGTTTGAAGAGGGTTTTCACTCATTCAGCTCAATTGAGGAGCACGATAATGAAATTATCGCTCGATGGAATGCTAAAGTAAAAAAGGACGATACTGTCTTCTTTTTGGGCGATGCCTCAATGCACCGAATTAAATTAAACTATCTGAAATGGATTTTCGGTCAGCTAAACGGCAACATCATCTGGATCAAGGGCAATCACGACACTCACATAACTGAGCACTGGCTTAGGGAATTAACCGAGGTTTCAAAAATTATTGAAATTAAGGACTACGACGAGATATTTTTCGCAGATTCTGACCAGAAAATAGGCTATCGTCGACTTGTGCTGTTTCACTATCCAATTTTAGAGTTTAACGGTAAATTTCATGGAGCCTATCACATTTACGGTCACTCTCACCAGATCGTGCACCCAATTAAGAATGCCTATTCGGTGTGTGCCTGTTTAACAGAATATTCGCCAGTTAATTTTGAATGGATTAAAACCACAATAATAAACCACAATGAAAGACTTGATAGACTTGGGCAATCTGGCCTTCAATCAGCTAATTAAGGAGCACGGCGAAATTGAAGAGTCACGGCTCCTATTTCTTTATGGAGTTACGACCTCTACCCGATGGCATGTCATTAACTCTCAAAAATGGCTAAGCGTTGAAGACTCGGGTCTTATTAAAAATTTTAAGGATCTAACCCTGGAAGAGCTTGATCGTACTTGGAAATCTCTTAAAATTGAAAAGGACTCGGCTCTGCTTAATGCTAAGCTTGCAAAAATGAGAGCCGAGTACGATAGACCTCAGCCCAAATCGGGCGAAACCTTTGAATTTTGGACAGGATCAGAATCATTTAGAGAAATTAAATTTTAAGAACATGACTGCACTAATCACATATTTTGGAGCAATGGCTGTTACCATTATTTTTTTAGCATTTGGCGGATGGGCAAAACGCCGATTTCCGGATTGGCGATTTTCAAAATGGTTTAACCGGAATATTGCATACACAAAAGACCCAAACGATTTAACTGATTAATATGACTAATTTAAAATGGACGGTCGCTAGCGTCGACATTGATCCGGACAGCGGCATAAAATCGGAACCTATTGTCCTAGCCTATTTTGCTAACGAAAAATTTGCAATGCTTGTTAAGGAGGCTCTGGAAAAAGACTGGTATTCGCCAACCGGTTCATGCGATCCAAACCGAGAATTCATAGTACAATATAATAACCATGGATAGATTAAATCAAATAACTAAAGAGATTGAAAGACTTCAGCGAGAGGCCGAATACTTAAAAACTAACACAGATCCAATCTGTGATAATTTTAAACCTGAATTTCTGGGCGAATACAAGATTGAAAGCGCTCAGAGAAAATCATGGTCGTTATCGGTTGCAACGGACAGCATCTGGAATAAGGCAAGCGATTTCTATGAACTTACTGAATGGGCAAACGGCGAAGGTTGGGATATTGCAATTGAAAAACACACTCGCAACAGTCAAATCAGTCTTCACTTCACAGATCTTGAAGCGATCCTTAAATTATTAATGACAGCTGGCGCGATAACTGACGATAAACTATTAAATAAGCGAGATGACAACTAAAGAACAAGCAAAAGACGAACTAATCAAAGTATTAGAAGGTCAAGTAATGGACCTGGTACTGATGTCTAAAATAGAATTAGGCGATGATGTAATCGCTGAGATTAAACGATTAAAAGAAATTATCAATGAATAGCTTAGATAAACAATATACTGAGCTTCTTGCAACAATTCTTGAACATGGAATAGACAAAGAAGATCGAACCGGAACCGGCACTCGATCTATTTTTGGATATACTATTCGACATAATATGGCAGAAGGGTTTCCTTTGCTAACCACAAAAAAGCTGTACTTTAAAGGAATTGTGACAGAACTTTTGTGGTTCTTACGAGGGCGTACCGATCTACGATATCTTCTTGAAAACGATTGTCATATATGGACCGGTGATGCCTATAAAGTCTATGATAAAGATTTTGATGCTGAGCATCCACCATTCAGTGCACCGTATCCTCCTCGATTAACTGTTAAAGAATTCGAGGAAAAGATTATGTCTGACGATGAATTTAATCGTATGTACGGGGACTTAGGACCAATTTATGGTAAGCAGTGGAGAAGTTGGGAATGGAACACTTTTCCTGGATATCAGCCTGCATATACTGAAAGAATAGACCAAATCGCAAACCTAATCAACGAA
>CAWULW010000139.1:0-2636 GCA_963923615.1 uncultured Holophagaceae bacterium | reverse complement strand
TCCTTGGCATTACCGACTACTAATATAGATGCTTTTTCAAGTTGCAGATACTTCTGGGCAACCCGGAGAACATCCTCTCGTGTAACTTTATTGACCCGATCCCGAAGGGTCTCAAGCCAAGTATCTGGACGTTTAGAAAACTCCCCGCTCGAAAAAGCTCCAGCGATGGTCGACTTATTGGCAAATTGTGCCGGAAAACCATCAATGATCGAACCCTTAGCGACACTCAATTCTTCAGCAGAAATAAGTTCAGTTCGAATTTTTTGTATTTCAGCCAGAGCAAGTTTTGTACCATAAGCCACAGTCCTAGTTTTAGTCTGAAAAAGCGCTCTAAAATCTCCAGCTCGATTCACATAAACAGAACTTGTAAAGGTAGATCCCGCGCTATAGGCCAATCCCTCATCCGAACGAATCTTTTTAACGAGACGAGATGTGAAACCTCCCCCACCTAGAATGCTATTCATGACTAGGACAGAGGGGTAATCTTCGCTAATGGCAGCAACCCCAGGAAGATTGATCGTGACCCGTCCTTGATTGACATCCTTATCAACAACAAAAATGCCAGGTTTACCAATATAGTTACCCTCAGGCACTTCTGGGCTAATTCTCGCGGTGGAACTCTCTGTTAGTTTGCCTAAAGTATCATTCAAAAGAGTGAGGATTTCAGTCTTATCAAACTTACCTGAAACCGAAACGATCATATTAGATGGATGAATCAACTGTGCATGGGCTGTTCGAATATCCTCAAGTGTAATCGAGTCTATCGAGGCTTTCGTGGCATTTCTATTTCCATAGTAATCTTCCCCACGAAGGAGAAATCCTAATTGCTGTCGCTCAATCGATGTTGTATCGTCATTGCGACGCTGCATGGCTTGTAGAGTATTCTTTTTGACAAGCTCAAATCGATCAGAATCAAAACGAGGTTGTGTGAGCATATCCATCAAGATTGATACACCTTCTTGAACATCTTTTGATAAAACACTCATCGAGATTTGACCTGAGGTATCACCCAAACTAGCATTGGCCTGTGCGGCTATAAATTCGAGTCTTTCATCTAATTGAGATGGAGTGAGCCTACTTGTACCTCCAGTACGAAGTAATCCTCCCATAATCTGAGCTAAACCTTCTTTACCCTGGGGATCTAAATACCCACCCCCCTTAAGAGTGATGTTGATGTTGATAATCGGTTGTCCCATTTGGTCTGGGACCAAGTAACAACTAATTCCATTAGAAAGTTTAGTCCTAGCCTCACGAATATTAGGGACCTTGAAGTCAATTGGTCTAAAAGAGAGAGTTTCGGGTCGACTAGGAATACGCACCATTTTCCCCTGCGAAGCAGAAGGTGTTTGAGCAACCAGGGAAAGAGAAATTAGAGAGAGTACGAATGTATTAACCATTACTTGTTCTCCTTTTTGCTAAGTTCTTCAATTTGAGCCCCAATCTTTTTACGAAGATAATCGACAGCTCCCTTCATTTCCACTGGGAGCTGGGCAGATTGAGCTTCCATTTGCCCAAGCACCGTTCTTAGTTGGGTCAAATCAGTAATCTTAGACAAGCGATTCAATTGACTAGTGATCATGCCTCTAATTTGATCAGGGAAAGCAGCTAGTTCTGGATCCTCAGGCTTCGCCGAGGGCTTTCGGTTGTAGATAGCAACATTGCGATTCTCTTTGCTTAAATAGGTGTTGGCTACTCGTTGTATCTCAGCCATAGTCACCTTCTCATATTTGAAAGGAGCTTCGAGAAATTCTTTGTAGCCCGTAATGGCATCAGCGACAGCAAGTTGAACCATCAAGAAATAATTGTTATCTAGACGTCGAAAACTGTCTGCTTGTGTCTGGTTCTTTACTTTTCGCAGCTCTTGTTCCGAAACGCCTTGCGATTTGATCTTTTCAATTTCTTGATAAATAGCCTGTTCAACTTCTTCAGGTTTGTGCTCACCGCTCACTGTGCCTTGGATAGTGAAAACTCCGCCAAATTTTCGACTATCTCCACCTGCTCGGAGATTGGTCGCTAGTTTTTTATCAAGGACAATGCTTTTGTACAGCCGACCACTTCGTCCATTGAGGATAGAAGCCAATAAATCTAGTGCATACATATCTTTATGCCCAAGGGCTACGGACTTCCAAGCAATTTCCACTGAAGGGGTAGTCTCTGCGTCAGCTACCATCCGCTTTTCTGCAATCTGCTTTGGTTCTAAAGTTACAACCTCGGGGACACCCTTTGGGTTACGAGGAATTCTTCCAAAATATTTCTCTAGCATTGGAATAACTTCTGAATTTTTTACATCACCTACGAGAACAGCAGTTAAATTATTGGGAGCATAGTAGGTATTAAAAAAATCAAGAGCTTGCTCACGAGTTATGCTAGCAAGATCAGATGCCCAACCCACTACAGGCCAATGATATGGATGTGCCTCCCAGACAATAGACTCAAATAATTCTCCAAACTTACCCGTGGGTGTACTCTCTGTTCTCAAACGGCGCTCTTCAAAAACAACATCCCTTTCTTTATAAAACTCGCGGAACACTGGATTATATAGTCGGTCCGATTCCATCCAAGCCCAAAGTTCTAATTTGTTAGAGGGTATCGTTTGAACGTAGCAGGTCACATCAGAATTAGTGAAGGCGTTAAGC
>CAWULW010000138.1:0-2654 GCA_963923615.1 uncultured Holophagaceae bacterium | reverse complement strand
GGAAAGATGGGTTCCCGTAGGGTAATCGGGGGAGATCCAGCCCTCGGTACAAACAAAGTCAAAGATTGATTTGGGATCAGGATTAGGAGCCTTCATGGCTTGTTCATGGGCCTCCCTGTGCTTAAGCATATTTTTATTTTCGATTGCTTCTAGAACTGATTCAGGAACACCTTGTTCTAGACAGAATTTCTTAAACTTAGGTAAAGGATCAGATTGCTTTGCGTTTGCTAATTCTTCGGGAGAACGATAAAGTTCGTGACGATCAGAGTTTGAGTGTGATCCAATTCGAACGCAATGAGCATAAATCATTGCGGGACCAAGGGCTGATCGGACATGGTCGATGGCCAAGTCGATAGCTTCTTTTGATTCTATGGGATTTAACCCGTCACATTTTTTGATAAAAAGGTTACGAAGGCCTACAAAATTGTCGGATAGATCAATATTGGCAGACTGATCTTTTTTAGGAACCGAGATACCATAACCATTATCTTGTACTACAAATATGACCGGAAGCTTTTCCCGGTCTGCTCCAATAATTGCTTCGTAACAGTAGCCCTCAGAAAGACTTGATTCACCTTGACTACTGAAAACAATGGCATCGGAATTATATATTTTAATTGCCCTAGCTAAACCAGCAGCATGTTGAGTGTGATTTCCAGTCAGACTTGAAACATTCTGAATGCCAATAGATGGCTTGGCAAAATGATTGCTCATATGTCGGCCACCACTAGCTAAATCGGTTGCTTTTGAGATCCCGTTAAGAATGATCTCTTCAGGCGTCAGACCTGCAGCAAGACAAGTAGTAAGATCTCGATAGTAAGGGAAGAGAAAGTCTTTACCCGGACGAAAAGAAAGACCAAGAGCTAATTGAATACCATCGTGACCTGCACTGGGAGCATGATAAGACCAGCCGATGGCTTGCTTGAGATAATTGGGTGCCTTATCATCGAGAACTCGGCCTAGATGCATAAGTTCATACCAACGAATTAATTCGTTATGCGTTAAGATTGTTGAATTTTTCTGAACTTTACCTTTTGACAACGCTTCCCCATACATAAAGTTTCATTGAGGCGAAATTTATTATCTCACTAGAGAGGGCCCTTGATAAACCCTCGATTTAATTGGCTAGAAAGAAATTACCCTAAGAGAGGGGTCGACTTCGGTCTGAAGCAGACCTTCAATATAACGAAGAGTACCGGACGTCGAGGAGGGACACGAGCCGCAAGCCCCATGATAACTAATTTGAAGAGTTTGACCATCGAAAGAGATCACCTCAATGCCTCCGCCATCACCCGCTAGGCCAGGGCGAATTTTTTGGTCTAGCAAATTGTTGATTAATTTGAGTTTCTCATCAGTTTGTGCATCTAAATTGATTGATTTAGGATTGACCGCTTGTTCAGATTCTAATTTGAGTCCTTCAATAATTTCGCATATTGAATCAATGAGGCCACTCCATTCGGCCTTAGCCTCTTTATTAACCGTAACAAACCGATCCATATAAAAAACACTAGTCACACTCCCTAGAGCAAAGATGGCACTAGCCAGAGGATCACCAATGGCAGAGGCAAAATCCTTAAAACTTCGAGTTCCTGATCTTAGGATCGCAGGTTGAACAATGAATTTAAGGGCATCGGGATTAGGTGTAGGTTCAATATTGATAACTTTAAGCAAAGTAATCTCCGACTTTCAGATTAACTCTCTTGTACATATTTTTTAGACAAGATTATTTGAACGTAGCAAAAAAAGAGGGCTTAAAGGCCCTCTTTTTTTGGGTCTCAAATCCTACTACCAAATGGAGGGGCGTATTTTTTCTTCACGAATCATAGCAGCAGGAGGCTTACAGGCAAAAGCCTCATAGAACTGAGGTAAATTGCTCATGGGACCAATAACTCGAAATTCGCCTGGGCTATGGGGATCTGTCTTGAGTTGTTGAAATAGAGCTTGTTCACGTTGGAGCTGACGCCAGATCACAGCGCCACCAATAAAAAATCGTTGCTCGCCCGTAAAGCCATCAATCACGGGGGAGGGTTTTCCATTTAAGCTCATTTTCCATGCAGCATATGCAATTTTCATACCACCCAAGTCGGCGATATTTTCCCCTAGGGTTAACCTTCCATTCACTCGCTCTCCCTTGATGGGTTCATAAGCATCAAATTGTTTAACCACAAGATCTGTTCGATAATCATAGGCTTTTCGATCCTCCGGAGTCCACCAATTAACTAAGTTGCCTTCCCCGTCATACTTGGAACCACTATCATCGAAACCATGAGTTATCTCATGTCCAATCACCCAACCAATTGCCCCATAGTTAACGGCGTCGTCAGCCTCGGGGTCAAAGAAGGGTTTTTGCAAGATTCCCGCTGGGAAGAGAATATCGTTGAGCGATGGGCTGTAGCGAGCATTGACGGTGGGGGGAGTCATGCTCCATTCGTCTTTATTGGGACTTTGACCTAACTTGGCAATATTTTCTTTGATTCGCATCGCACTGTGCCGACGTAAATTGCCATAATAGTCATCAGGTTTAATAACAAAGTCGTGGACTTCCCATTTGTCGGGGTATCCGATTTTGACACCGAAGGCATCCAGTTTGGCAATAGCCTTTTCCTTGGTTCTAGGGCCCATCCATTCGAGTTGATTAATAGTATCTTTTAATG
>CAWULW010000137.1:0-2668 GCA_963923615.1 uncultured Holophagaceae bacterium | reverse complement strand
CTATATTGCCATGCCAACAAATCTTAAAAAACGGGCCGCCTTGATCAGCTACGCCCACAGCGTTGGCATCGAAATTTTTAAAAAAAGCACACTTCTGGAACTGATTAACGAACGTGCCAGTAAAAACGCAATCATCCGAGAGTGGAGCCCTTACATCAACCCCCAATATCGATACGTTAATGAGTTTTTAAAAGAACGCAGGCGTGCAGAACTCAATATGTACCTCGCTCCAGATGATATGGTCCCGCTTTTTGTCACACATAAGTGCCCATTGAAGCACTGTCTCCTTAATATTGGAGAAAGTTATATGGGCACCCCCAATCAAATAAAGGCGATTGAGTACTTGGAGCGGAAGGTGTTGGAATGGGACCCTACTGGTGAGACTGTTCGACGCTTTTTCCGCTACTGGAGTGAACCTCAGGCAGGGTTGGGATCTCCAAAGCGGCTGTAGTGTCTTGTAACCAGTCCAGCATGTCTAGGACCTGCCAGTGTTCGTCGTATTCATCCAGGATTTCAGAAGGTAACTGTTCCATCGTATGTAGAAATCAAACGATTCAGGTACCACTGGGCCTTTTCTAAATCTTGTTTAGGATTTAGTTCATTTTTGTTTTCGTAACGCCAAATATACTTTTCGATATTTCCTTTCAGATACCCACGGAATGCTTCTTTGGTAAGGGAAGCCTCAATGGCATCAATACATTCCACTTTACCGCCATAGTGGGCTGGGCTATTGACAGCATCTTTTTCAATTTTTACGTCTTCTCCAAAGGTCAAATCAACCTTGGGTGCAAAGTCCAGCCAGCCGGAGTAGCTCAAATCAATAGTATCTTCACTACTGGAGCCGAATAGAGTGGATGCGTACATGTCTGTATTTGTGTCTGCCAGAATATTAAGATGAGCATCCAAACAAGTCAAGATTACGCAGTAGATAACCGCCACGGGGGAATTAAGGCCGCCTCAGACAACACTGCTGGTAAACAGTTTCTTGATAGCTTCTTAAGAGAAGAGAAAAGTGTCGGCGTAAAAAGTGCAGGTACCTTGCAAGCCAGGGATCTTACAGCACAGAGACGAGAAGATAATCACTTTGTTCTTGGTGGCATGGGCGGTACTATACCGATTGGCGCTCTTGGTCTTGGTCAACAAGTCCCTACTACAGATACAGTGTATCGGTTTAAAAATGCATTTGGAGCTCCTCAATCTCCAATTCAACGCAGAGTTTCACACGTTACTTAAGAAATTACTCTTCCTAGGTGAGAAAAAATTTCAATAAATTTATCGGCTTGATTGAATCCTAGTTCTGCTCTTGGGAGATAGACAAAATATCCCCATGTAAAAGGTCCAGCAATAGAAGTTAATAGTTTCCCGTGAATTAAATTAGCCCGCTTTTCAGGTATGCAGACAGGATAATCCCATAGTGTTGGACACGTCCTCATTACTTCATGGCTTGTTGTGTAAAACAAAGCTTCTGGGATATTACGTAATTTCCATTCTTTCTCTAGCCTTCGAAACCAGATAGCAGCAGGTGCTTTGCTTGACGGGCTCCTAGAACGCATCCCCCAACGCCAAGTTCCCCTTTGTTTGCTGTACGAACACCGTCCGTAAGTGGGAGGAAACAAGTACGTTGTACCAGTCCAAGGTGTTTCTACATTTAACCCATCTTCCTTAAATGTATAGATTTGCTTTGCTCTTAAGAATTGATCATTTGCTAGGTGTGTTGAACACGGATCTAGATCAATGTCACCTAGCAAAGCATCAATATAAGGAAGATATTCAACTGGGGTTAACCAGTCATCAACAATATTTGTAATCCGTGATAGATATAAATACTTTAGATGCTTTGGATCCCTCATTTAATAATTAGGGAGTTTGTATCTGGCTTTTCAATATTGTAGTGAATTAGGGACATGTGTTTTTCATCTTGAATAATAAATAGGGCTTCTTTATCTGCCTCCAGTGCCTCTGCCCTGGCGATAGCTTTCTGCATGACCTCTGCAGGACCTTCCATATCTTTATTGCGAAAGTCATCGAGGGCGTTGATCATGTGGGGAACCGTCAAATAGAACATGCTGTCCTTCTCCTCTTCTGCACGGGGCACGTAGACGATAGCACCAGGGCCCTCATTTGCATAGAAAAAGAGGTAGTGGTCGCACATATCGGCACAAATCCGCTCAATTGTGAGCTGAATGAGGGTCTGTTCGGACTCTGTAGGGTTTGCCAGATACAGGCGAGAAAGCAGTTCTTTACGTCGGTTGGTCATAGTAACAATGAATTAGCTGTATTTTAACAAGAATTTAAGAAATCTCAATGGGAGTACGTTCTTCTGGCGACAACCGAATAAATTCGGATAATCCAGAGCGCTTTAAGGTTTCTCGAATCTTGGGTAGAGGGCAGTAAATAACGACTTGTTTGTTCAAGTTGCCCATTTTTTTAATGAGCTTCCCATTTTCATCTTTAAGTTTTGTTAATTCGTTTTGACGAATCAAGTACTCTGCTACACAACGATACCGACGTTTTGTTTGTAGATCAATGTCGGTAAACCGTTCACAGATTGTTGCGGGTTGCATATCACTGAACGTAATTCGAATTTGATCCGCTAGGGAAAGACCAAGAATTATGTCGTTGCTGCTGGTCTCGTATCCTTTAAGCAGCTCCAAATACCTCTGCAAAT
>CAWULW010000136.1:0-2692 GCA_963923615.1 uncultured Holophagaceae bacterium | reverse complement strand
GGCTTTGTTCAAGGAACCTGGGTTAAACCAGGGGCTGTAGTGATTGATGTGGGGATTAATCGTGTGACTAATCCTGCCCAAGTCCCCTATTTAAAAGCCTCTGAGCCAGAACGGTATAGTCAATTGATTAACAAAGGATCTCTGTTGGTAGGCGATGTCCGCTTTGGCGAGGCAGCACACCATGCCTCTTATATTACCCCCGTACCCGGGGGAGTAGGACCGCTGACGGTAGCCATGCTCATGAGTAATACGTTGGATGCATATCGCATGAGAAAGAAATAAAGATCTAGGTTCTTATTTAGATTTTCTTTTTCCAGGCTGCAGCTTTGGAGGATGATTTAGGAAATCGTTTATTTTGATCCGCCCGAATTGCGGACCCTTTCGTCTTAGGTCCTGAGCGAGAGGGAAGGGGATCCGAACTTTTAATTGAACGACGGCCTGCCCGCTCATTAAATTTCTTCATACGATTGATGCGCTTCATTTTTTGGTCCTCGGTGATGTGGGGCCTATAAATACCACCATCACCCTGAATGCCCGTCTCTGCACGATGAAGTCTCCGTCGATGGCGTAGCACTTCTAAAGCTCGATTCATATCGTAAGGACTTCGAGATTGGACAGTAATTTGTTTACCTGTAATGGGGTGAATGAACCCCAATAGTTCAGCATGTAACGCTTGCCGATTGATCAAAGGGCTTTCCTGGCCATAGACCTGGTCGCCCAATAAGGGATAACCTCGATCAGCAAACTGAACCCGTATTTGATTGCGTCGACCTGTCTCCAGTCGAATTTCCAAAACCGTATGACCCGGTAACCTTTCGATCACTCGATAGTGAGTAATTGCATCTTTAACCCCTACGGGGGAGGTCTTACCCTTGACGACCTTCATGCGAAGGGTTTTAGCTTGTTCCATTAACTGATCCCGAAGCGTCCCACTGTTTTCGGGAAGATCTCCTACCAAAATAGCTTTATAGATGCGTTGAATTTTATGGAGGTTGAAAAGTTTTTTGAGACCATGAAGCCCCTCGGAGGTCTTTGCGAAGACAAGTACCCCACTCGTAAATTTATCGAGCCGATGAACAATATAGAGTTCAAAACGACGAAAACCCCTTTGGCGATAATGATTGGAAATTCGATCGGCTAGTGAGTCATCATGTGAATTATCGCTTGGTACCGTCAGAAGCCCTGCGGGCTTATCTACAAAAAGCACATGCTTATCTTCAAAGAGAGTTTCAAAGGGCGTCGCATCCATTTTGGATCGGGTGGGAATTAAGTCATAAACGCGTTCGGGATCGTAATCCACGCGAATAACTTGACCAGGAATAAGCCGATGTCCATGTTTGTAGATGTTTTCCTCATTGACCCATACACAACGACCATCGATAAGTCCTTTGGCTTGTCGATGACTCACGGACAATGTCTTTTTAATTTCTGCGGCTAGAGCAATCGCTGCTTCAGCAGACCACTGTTTTTTTAATCGCGCCATAGCAACCTCACTCACGAAACGTCCTGTAAACGTCAGGTGGAACTTAATGAAACCATTGTTTTAATAATAAGCCTAGTTTTCTGTCCCAAATAACTCTATGAAGGCGGATTTAGAAGACTTTTTAGAGCCATAATATTCTTGCTTTCGCTATGCTCTAGGTGATGCTCACCCGTCTTCGAATCCAAAACCTAGCTCTGGTGGAAGATCTGACCTTAGATCTTGGATCTGGTTTTACCGCACTAACGGGAGAAACAGGAGCAGGAAAATCCTTATTAGTGGATGCCTTGAGTCTTTTGGTTGGATCGCGGGGAGATGCTGATACGGTTCGTCGGGGCGAAGACCGGGCTGTGGTTGAAGGGACCCTTCAAGTACCCCAGGCTCCTTGGGAATCGTTCCTTCGAACAAAAGGATTCAAAACTGAATTTCCTATTCAACTTCGTCGTGAAGTTTCCTCCTCGGGTCGTTCAAAGGCTTGGATTAATCAAAGTGTGTGTTCTATAGGCGACCTAAAGGAAGCTGGACGTCTGTGGATGCGACTAACGAGCCAGCATGATCATCAAAGTCTCTTAAATGAGGAACGCCATCTCGCCCTCTTAGACGAGGTGCTTGGTATAGAGCCTGATCTCAGATCTTTGGTGAGCCAAGTGCGGCAGGATCAATTGACACTGCAGGCGCGGCAAAGAAGTGAAAGTGATCGTGAACGAAGACTCGTAGAACTCACAGGATATCTTGAGACTCTCGATGCACTCGATCCCAGGCCAGGCGAATGGCCACAATTGAAAGAAGAGCGAGAACCCCTGCGTCATGCCGCTCAGCTCGCGCAGTTGTATCAAGAAATGGGTCGAGAATTTGATCAAATCACACCGAGTCTAGACTCAATGCTTCGAGCCAGTCATCGCGCAAGTACTCTTTGGAGCGAAAGCACTCCCACTCACGATCGTCTCAAACAAGTCCTCCTTGAACTCGAGGATCTCCGGGCACTCACGGAAGAGGCTTCGGAGAAATGGTCGTTAGCCGGAACGCACCGTATTGAGGAAGTGGAAAATCGTTTGGCTCTCTATGAAAAATTAGCCCGAACTCATCGCTGTGAACCGGAGGACTTGCCGAGTATTCACTTAAGCTTTAGGCAGGAGTTAAAAATACTTGGGGCCGGGGAAGGCTCTATAGCTGTCTCTTATACACATCTCCGAGCCCACGAGACGTAGAGGA
>CAWULW010000135.1:0-2709 GCA_963923615.1 uncultured Holophagaceae bacterium | reverse complement strand
GTGTATAAGAGACAGGTTCACTTCATATGACCATTCAAACTGCTGTTCTTATAGAAACTCTCAAGGCTCTTGGGGCTGAGGTTCGATGGGCATCCTGTAATATTTACTCAACCCAAGATCACGCTGCGGCAGCTATTGCAGAGGCGGGTACACCTGTTTTTGCGATCAAGGGCGAGAGCCTCGAGGAGTATTGGGAATTCACTCATCGCATCTTTGATTTTGAACAACAGGAAGCCAATATGATTTTGGATGATGGTGGCGATGCTACTCTCCTCCTTCACTTGGGCAGCAAAGCAGAACGCGATCTTTCAGTTCTATCCAATCCTAAAAGTGACGAAGAGAAGATACTTTTTGCTTCTATAAAGAAAAAACTTAGAACATCCCCCAATTGGTATAGCACAAAGTTATCTTCAGTTAAAGGTGTGACCGAGGAAACAACAACCGGGGTTCATCGACTTTATGATATGTTCAAATCTGGAGAATTAAAGATACCCGCCATCAATGTCAATGATTCCGTTACCAAAAGTAAATTTGATAATTTATATGGCTGTCGTGAGTCTCTTGTGGATGCAATCAAAAGAGCAACTGATGTCATGGTCGCTGGAAAAATTGCTGTTATATGTGGGTACGGAGATGTTGGTAAGGGTTCGGCTCAGGCTCTTCGCGCCCTCTCTGCTCAAGTTTGGGTCACTGAAATAGACCCAATTTGCGCTCTTCAGGCAGCAATGGAAGGGTTTCGTGTTGTTACGATGGATGAGGCTGCTAGCCAAGGCGATATTTTTGTCACTGCCACAGGTAACTACCACGTGATTACTCATGAGCATATGTCAAGAATGAAAAATGATGCCATAGTTTGCAATATTGGTCATTTCGATAATGAGATTGATGTAGCCTCTTTAGAAAAATACGAATGGGAAGAAATCAAACCTCAAGTCGATCATATAATTTTTCCAGACGGCAAACGCATTATCCTTCTTGCACGAGGTCGCTTAGTTAACTTGGGATGCGGAACAGGACATCCTAGTTATGTCATGAGTAGTTCTTTTGCAAATCAAGTCTTGGCTCAAATTGAACTTTGGACAGAGCGCAACACAACAAAATACCCAGTGGGTGTCTATACATTACCCAAAGCACTAGACGAAAAAGTGGCGCGTCTTCAGCTTTCAAAATTGAATGCCAAACTGACTGTATTGACCGAAGAACAGGCTGAGTACATCGGTGTTAAGAACCAAGGTCCTTTCAAACCTACCTCATATCGTTACTAAATTAACATTCAGGCAAATTGACCGAAACCCCTTCGGGAACACCCACTACCTGAAGGGCAAGGCCTCCTCGTGATGTTTCTTTATACTTGGTTTTCATATCAGCCCCAGTTAGCCGCATGGTCTCTATGACGTTATCGAGACTCACATAATGATTGCCATCGCCATAAAGGGCAAGCCTCGCTGCTTGTATTGCCTTTACGGATGCCATGGCATTGCGTTCAATGCAAGGTATCTGAACTAAACCACCGATCGGATCACAGGTTAAGCCTAAATGATGCTCCATACCAATTTCTGCGGCATTTTCAACTTGCTTAGGTGTCCCACCTAATACTTCAGCTAGGGCTCCTGCCGCCATAGAGCATGCCGATCCTACTTCTCCTTGGCAGCCCACTTCAGCTCCGCTAATACTTGCATTCTTTTTATATAACGTCCCAATAGCTCCTGCTGTGAGCAAGAATTTCACCACACCTTCATCAGAGGACCCCTCTATAAAGTAGCGGTAAAAATGAAGAACAGCAGGAATGATGCCTGCAGCTCCGTTAGTCGGAGCTGTGACAACCTTCCCTCCAGCTGCATTTTCTTCGTTAACAGCTAGCGCATATAAACTAACCCAATCCATCGGGGACAGGGGATCTTTTCGATCCTCCTTTCGATTGCTAAGGGTCTTAAAAAGTGCAGGTGCCCGACGAGAAACTTTTAGTCCACCAGGGAGAATTCCTGAAGACTCACATCCACGTCTCACACACTCTTCCATTGTTCTCCAAATAGATATGAGCCGCTGCTTGGTTTCAGATTCGTGTCTCCACGCAGCTTCGTTGGCCAACATGATGTCACTAATTGATAGGTTATTCTTTTCACAATGTTCAAGGAGTTCTCTCGCTGAGTTAAATGGAAATCGCAATGCTAGTTCCTCTATTTTGAGAGGATCCCCTCCTGAAGGCGCTTCTGGATCCACCACGAAGCCTCCACCAACTGAGTAATAAGTGCCTTCATTCACTAACTCGTCATTTTCGTTCAATGAAAAGAACCGAATTCCATTCGGATGGAAAGGGAGTGCAGTGTGTTCGTATTGGATAGCTTCCGATTCTCTCCAATAAATTTGATGTTTACCCAAAAGGGAAAGCATTTGCTTATCTTCAATATCGCGAAGTAAGTCAGGGATCTTATTGACATCAACATCTTCAGGTGTGTAACCCATGAGCCCCAAACATAATGCTTTGGGTGTACCGTGACCCCGACCGGTAGCCCCAAGGGAACCATAAAGAACGATTTTGATCCTGGAGACTTTCTCAAGAATCCCCATGTCTCTTAACTTGATAGCATAAATTCTTGCAGCAGTCATAGGGCCAACAGTATGAGAACTACTGGGGCCAATGCCGATTTTGAATAGGTCTAAGGTCTGTCTCTTATACACATCTGACGCTGCCGACGAAGGCTTAGGTGT
>CAWULW010000134.1:0-2716 GCA_963923615.1 uncultured Holophagaceae bacterium | reverse complement strand
ATTCCAAATTCTTTAGCTAGTAGTGAAGCTACACGTGGAATTTGACTAACAATTGAATTCATATGTTCGGGGACATTGGATAAATTTTCAACGTGTTGTTTTGGTATGATCAGAATATGAACAGGTGCTTGTGGATGGATATCCTTAAACGCTATAAGGTTTTGATCATCAAATACGACTTGTGCAGGCAGAATTCCTTTAACAATCTTACAAAACAAACAATTATCCATTGTTATCTCCATGTTTAATATTGTCCTACATCAGCCTGAAATCCCACAAAATACAGGAAGTATTGGGAGGCTTTGCGTTAATAATAACTGCAGATTGCATTTAATAAGACCGCTAGGATTTGAAATATCGAATTATTACCTGAGGAGGTCAGGATTGGATTATTGGGAAAAACTTAATCCACTTTTTTATGATAGCTGGCAAGACTTTAAAATTATGAATCGAGATATGCGGCTTTTTTTATTCTCTACTAGGGGTTCCCAAAAACATACCGATATTAATTGGCAAGTGAATGATGGTTTAGTTTTTGGATCTGAAACTTCTGGTTTGCCACAATCTTTTATCAAGGAATACGAACAAAGCACCGTCAGAATACCTATGATTGGAGATTTTAACCGCAGTCTCAACCTAGCTCAATCGGTTGCTATTGGACTCTACGAGGGTCTCAGAGTAGTCAATAGATGGTAAAGGGATCGATCTCGCTTAACCACTTGCGGTATGCTAACTGAAAAGGAATCCCATGGTCCCTATTCGAGTTGTGATAGCTAAACCAGGCCTAGACGGACATGATCGAGGCGCGAAAGTTATTGCTCGGTCGCTCAGAGATGCAGGAATGGAGGTGATTTACACTGGCCTTAGACAATCTCCAGCTCAGATTGTAGCTGCAGTGGTTCAAGAGGATGCTAAGGTATTGGGTTTATCAATACTTAGCGGAGCACATAACCAATTGGTGCCAGCAATCATGGCTAGTTTGAAAAACGCCGGCGCTTCGGACATCATTGTGTTTCTCGGAGGAATCATTCCCGACTCCGATCATCCTTCTCTTAAGAATCTAGGTGTTCGTGGGATCTTTCAGCCAGGAACCAACACTAATGATGTTATTTCGTTTATCAAAAGTGAGATTAATAAATAATTACTTGCTCCATCGCGTATTACCAGGAAGGACTAAGGAGAGTTTTTTTCGACTTCCACTTTGAAGAGACTTAATCTGCGTAAAATGCAACAACTGTGTCCCACCAGAGTTCGGTACCCATTGAATCGATACTAGATCAGAATTCTCAAAGGTAAATTGAACGGATGTTTTTTCTGGCCTTGCACCAAAACCCTCCACGGAATAAACGTTCGGACTTATCTGGGTAGCTTGAGCGGAGATATAGGGTTCATCGGTAGAGAAAATCATCCAAAGTTTATGGGCTTTTACATTGTCTGAAATTGTAGAGCGTGTTGCAGTTCTAGTCGATCGATCGTACTGAATAACATTACTACCGTCACAGAATAGAGAAATCCCTGAATCATAGTCCATCCGAAATTGACCACCTTTTCCAATAAAGATCTGACCCTTTTCTTTGGATATTCCAAAAATTGGGCTGTCGCTTATTTGAATAAAATGGCACTCAACATTGTTTAGACTAAGCCTAAGTCTTTCTTCAAAAGTTTTGTCAGAAGTTAAGGCGATTAGACTAGAAACAAATATTGCGAGCAAGTTGGATTTCAGAGAGAGTTAAGTTATTGATTGAGAACTTGAAGTGTCGCTAAAACTTGGGAATCATGTCCAGAAGTCTTAACATCCTTGATAATTTTTTTAATTACGCCATCTTTTCCAATAATGAACGTCCATCGCTTTGCAATACCCACAAGAGGCATTCCGACACCATAACTACTGATTATTTCTTTTTTAGGATCAGCTAATAAACTAAACGGCAGGTGATATTTTTCAGCAAACTCTTGGTGTGATCTAACATCATCTGCACTCACTCCCAAGACTACAGCATTCATTTCTTTGATTGCGCTTATATTATCTCGTAGATTGCAAGCTTGGGCTGTACAACCTGGAGTATCATCCTTGGGATAAAAATATAAAACTACGTTAGATTTATTTTCAAAATCTGACAAACTAACCCTTTTATTATTTTGATCAATAGCTGAAAAAGATGGAGCTAACTGCCCTTCTTTCAATTCATTACTGATGGAGGCTGAACTACCAAAAAGGTTAAAAATATTAAGGGATACCAAGATTGCACCTTTGAAAAAGTATCTCATGACTTTGCTCCAACTTAATCTTATAACCAACGTGATTACAAGCTTCTCATAACTCCAACTAGTTTACCTTGAATCTCTATACGATCTTCTTGATAAAGTATAGGTGCTAGGTCTGAGTTATGAGGTATTAACGTGATGCCATTAGCGTCTTTTTTAAATTCTTTGAGGGTAGCCTCTTCACCATCAATGAGAGCAACAACCCGATCTCCATTTCTGTATTCGGAATTTTTTTGTAAAATAACAAAATCCCCATCTAAAACAGCATCCTGAATCATTGAATCCCCTTTGACCCTTAGGATGAACAGGTCTTCTTTATTTCTATGAATAGTGTTTGGAACCTCTAGAGGGATACTACGACTTTCAGGTATTAAAGGGGAGCCGGCAGCTATGTCCCCACAAAACGGAATGAATTTTGATGAACTTGGACGAAAATCTTGATAATCGGCGG
>CAWULW010000133.1:0-2722 GCA_963923615.1 uncultured Holophagaceae bacterium | reverse complement strand
GCAATAGTTGGAGACTTTTATTGGATTCTTGTTGACTTTTCACTGTAGACCTCAGAAATCTAGAGATCGAGGAAATTTTAGCGAGAATATAGAAGAAGCCACTTAAGCCAATGGCGATGAAAAGGTAAGTAATGTACTGGGCCAGTTGCAGTTCATTTCTAGATTTTTCTAAGAGTCTTGCCCGTTGGTCTAATAGATCTCTCGACATGAGATCGATCTGATTTAATATCGAGGCCTTTCGCTCGTGAATATTATGGGATATGGATTGAGTTTCCTCTGTGTGATCGATATCCTGCTCAAAGTCGTAAAATGCAACGATATCTTTTCGGATGTTTTCAGTGCTGTTTGGCTGAACATGATAGAAATCATCTTTCAAACTTAAAGATCGCAACAGTTCGTCCATTTTTTTAAATTCCATTTTATAAGGAATAAATAGTGAAGCGTCTTTCTTATTCAGGTAATCAAGTTTGATGTCATTTACTTCGTCTACACTTGATTTGATTTCATTAATAATATTGAATCTATTTTCGGCAACACGAACAATACTTCGCTCGTTATTTAAATTATGATGCAGCGATATGAAAAAATATAGGGCTGAAAGGAAGATAAGCGAAAAAGAAATTATCACTCCTATGGTAATTTGCTTTCTATAATTTTTTCGATTCATGTTAGAATGAGTTTATCGTTTACTTTTCTGTAGGTATTGTGTTTCGATGGTACCTGGGGAAAAAGATATATGTAAAATAACAAAAAAACTTGCTATTCCTAAAATAATCAAAAGTCAGCATAGAAACAAACCTATAAACAGTCAAGAGGTATCCCAAAATAATCGATTACCGCGCAATAGCGATTTTTTGTTACGTAAGCGTAGCTCATACCATTTTTTGTCTTTTAATTCTGAGTTGCAGCAAGTAGGGATCAAGTAGTGATCAAATTAGGCATTTTAACAGTGTTTGTTCAGTGCTCGTTCAGTGATTGTTCAGTGCTTGTTCAGTGATCACTCAGTATAAACTGAATAAGCAGTGACTGATCACTGTCTAAAAATTGATTGAAAATTGTTTTTAGCTATATGTTGGTAGGGAGATGGTTCGGTCAAGTCTATTTAAGGATCATACCGAAAGTTTGGGGGAGGAGAAGTTTTTAAGCATACAATTTCATTACTCTATATAGGAAGAATGTGGTGTCCCTTACACCGCGAAAGACACTCCTGAACGCTTTGAGCTTTGCATTGAAAGATTCTGCTGAAGCATTGGTGCTTCTATTGTCGAAGTAGTGTAGAATGTATTGATGATGCGCTGCAATGGATCTTGCTACGCTCTCAAATGAAGCGATGCCCGCATTTTCAACCTGATTATGCCACAGTCCAAGTTTGGTAAATGCTATCTTTTTGTCCTGGCATTTATTGAATATGTCACCCAGAGCAATTCCAAGGTCATAAGCGAGCTTTAGCTTGGGAAACCGCATGAACAACAATTCAGCTCGGTGTTTCTGGTTTTCGGACCATCGGCTTGGGTGCTTGAACAAGAGGTGTCTGGATCTAGCCAGTAGCTGTTTGAGCGTGTCTCCATTAGGCAACAACTCGGGTTCATATGGGATTCCTCCCTTTCGCGATTCCATTATCTTCTTGCTTTCCGCATCCAATACTTCCCAACGATACTTAATACGAAGTTCCTGCACTGCATCGTAAGCTAACTTTTGGACATGGAACCGGTCGACCACACGCCTGGCATTCCTGAAACATCTACGGATTGCCTTGGCCATGTTCGGCGCCATATCCATGGTCACCTCCTTTACCTTATTCCTTGAACGTAAAGGTATTAACTCAAGAACAGTGATGATATCTTCGGCCTTGGTGCCTTTGATAGTCGCTAGGATCGTCCCTTTACCTCCTTTTGCCGATTTACTGCTAACAATGGTATATAATTCACCGTTGCTAAAACTGGTCTCATCGATGCTCAAGCGTTCAGAGATGTTCCCCGGGAAAAGAGTCCATCGCTCTGCATGTGGCTTTTGGCTCCAGTCATGGAAGTCACTGAGATGGTTCTTGTATTGATCCTGAAGTTGCTTGCCGTCCACCTGGAAGAATAACCCTACCAATTGGGCACTTACAGGATAGTTATCCAAATATCTTCTTTAAAAAAAGCCCGAATTCAGTCGTCATTCGAGTACCCTCACGCACCAGGTTCCAATCTCTTGTGATAATATCTCCCGTATCTAACACTGTCCAGCGGCGGCGGCGGATATGTAGAGTAACTTTCTGACCTCTAATGGGAAAGTCTGAAATCTCTGTGGAAGGCATAAAGCCCTTTGACTCCAACTTGCTGTTCTCATAGCCCGTTGGAGCAATATTAAGCTCGTCTAGATAAATGTGGAGCTGATTGTCAACCTGATCGACTTCTAAAATCTGAAAGTATTCTAAAAGCCCTTCGGGCATCAATAGGGATAGTAATTTACGTTCGGCGTCTTGCAAGGGATATCTGTATTAAACAAACTAAACTAGGAAATTTTTTGTATTCCCCCAAGAATTCTGCTTGATCCCTTGATCCCTATTTAATAGAAGATGAAAAAATACATATAAAAACAAAACCCTGATGATGGGCACCAGGGTTCGTTACTAACCAATTATAAACCTAAATTATGAAAAGACTCTTTAAGGGCTTCTAAACTAAATTAGTTGCCGTGTTATTCCATGAAAACTAAAAATGATTGTTTTTTAAATCTT
>CAWULW010000132.1:0-2737 GCA_963923615.1 uncultured Holophagaceae bacterium | reverse complement strand
CTGGACCCGAGGGCCTTCGTGGCTTGGCGGCACAAAACGCAGCTAAGGCTCAATATTTACGGTCTCGACTTTTAGAATTGCCGTGCTGGGAAGCCATCGATGATGTTCCATTTTTCAATGAATTTGTCTTGCGTTATGTCGGCGACTGGCCTCGCATGAAAGCCGAACTCACTCGTGAAGGCATCTTGCCCGGATTAGAACTTAGCACCCTCCCCGCCCCTTGGGGCACCCGCTACTCAGAGGGGATTTTATGGTGCGCTACCGAATTAAATACCCGCCATCAAATCGAACATCTGATTGAAATCATGGCCCGCTTTGCATTGGTGCACCCATGAATTTGAGATCCCGTGAGCCCTTGATTTTTCTCCGAAGTGTGGAAGGTAAAACGGGTATGGACCTCCCTCAGTTGGATGTCCCCCCCGCCGAGGACACGCGACCAGACCACTTAAAGCGAAAAGATTTTGGTGCGCTCCCAAGTTGTAGTGAGCCCGAAATTATTCGGCACTTTACTCGTTTGTCGCTCTGGAATTATGGGATGGATCAAGGCATGTACCCCTTGGGATCGTGCACGATGAAACACAATCCACGACTCAACGAAGTCACCGCAGCTTTGCCGGGCTTCGCTGAATCTCATCCGATGGTGAGTGACGAACACCTTCAGGGAAATCTAGAACTGATTTATACCCTTCAAGAATGGCTTAAAGCGGTCACAGGGCTCCACGCAGTCACCCTTCAACCCAGTGCGGGCGCAGCGGGAGAGTTGACTGGAGTTTTGTTAATCCGTGCCTATCATCTCTCGCGAGGGCACCGAAAGAAGTTCATTCTCGTTCCCGATTCTGCCCATGGTACTAATCCAGCGACGGCAGCGATGGCGGGTTACGAGGTCATTGATGTGGCTTCGGGACCTGATGGGTGTGTCTCTTTTGAGGACATCAGTGATCCCATCACGGGAAAAATTAAACGAGGCTTTACGTCCGTCCTTCAGGAACATGGACCTGATATTGCAGGGTTGATGATCACCAATCCCAACACCCTGGGGATTTTTGAATCACGCATCGGTGATCTTTGTTCCGAAATTCATCGGGTCGGTGGGCTTGTATATATGGACGGAGCCAACATGAATGCGTTGGTGGGCGTCGCGCGACCAGGTGATTTTGGTATCGATGTCATGCACATGAACCTCCATAAGACGATGTCGACCCCCCATGGGGGAGGCGGGCCCGGTGCCGGACCCGTTGCCTGCAGTGAAGCGCTCGAACCTTTTTTACCTCGCCCCGTGGTAGTTCGTGACACCCAGAAAATGGGTGAGGGCGAAGTCCCCGAGCATCGCTATCGCTGGGATTGGAACCGACCCCACAGTATTGGTAAGGTCCATACTTTTTTTGGCAATTACGGCATGTTAGTTCGTGCGCTGACCTATTGTATGAGTCATGGAAGCGACGGGCTCCGAGCGGCAACCTTGCGAGCGATTGTGAATGCTAACTATGTTCGAAGCCAACTCCTCGGATCCTATCATTTGCCGATTACATCCCCAACGATGCACGAGGTGGTATTTAACGATGCGATTCAAGCCAAACAGGGCGTACACACACTCGACATCGCTAAGCGTTTAATTGATTATGGCTTTCACCCTCCTACGGTCTATTTCCCCATGGTGGTGAGCGGTGCACTCATGATCGAGCCGACGGAAACGGAGTCCAAAGAAGAACTCGATGCTTTTATTCATGCGATGAAAGCTATCGCACGGGAAGCTCAAGAATCTCCAGAGCTTGTCCACCAAGCCCCGGTCACGGCTCCTTTGCGACGATTAGATGAAACCACGGCGGCTCGCAAACCCGTATTGCGCTGGTGGCCTAACTCAACTCAATAGTAAATGGACTTCGTGTTAACGTAACCACCGACTTGTAGCGTTCGGGATGATGCACAATCATCACAATGGTACGACCGATGTGCACTTCGCTCTCAATGACCCGCAAGGCCTGCTCGTGATTCGCATCATCCAAACTCGCTAAGGGTTCATCTAGTAGCACCACATCATAAGGGGTGGCGAGCGTTCGAGCTAGCAGACCTAGGGCTCGTTGACCTCCTGAGAGTTGAGAAGGACGGTGGTTGAGATAATCTTTAATGCCCAACTGTTGAGCCAATTCAAGACCCCGAGGATACCGCTGCCACCAGGTGACATTTTTCTTCATGGAGATGTGGGGGAACAGACTGTCTTCTTGACCTTGCCACGCCACACCCCGATATTCGGGCTTGCGGTTAAGGTGGGTGGAAGTATCCAGGAGCACTTCCCCCCCGCGTTGGACCCGACCCTCATCGGGGTGGAGATGACCAGCCATAATTTTGAGGAGAGTCGATTTCCCACAGCCGTTCTCCCCCGAAATATAGACGAGTTGGGGGCGATGAATCTTGAACGTTCCAACTAACTCAAACGACCCAAGCTGGTGCCGACACGATACCTCTAAGATCGCCATGTGTGCTCCAGATATCGGAGGCTCGCTAAGGAGAGGATGGAGAGCGACATTGAAACCACCGCAAGACAAATCGCAAGAGAGAGATCGTTCTCCATTGCGCTCATCACCGCGACAGGTAAGGTTTGTGAAACCCCCGGAATATTTCCAGCAAACATCAAGGTAGCGCCGAATTCAGCGAGACAAAGGGTAAACGCCAGAGTGACTCCTGCCGTCCAAGCAGGCCGAGCGAGTGGGACCATAATTTTTCTGAAACAGTGCCACTC
>CAWULW010000131.1:0-2740 GCA_963923615.1 uncultured Holophagaceae bacterium | reverse complement strand
CTCTCCGAGTGAAGGCGCGATCACGGCGACGGTCTCCGCTCCTAGCGGAGGGGGCTCATGGAGTGCTTGGTAAATGTCGGCCCAAGTTGCCGTTTCGGAGCACACACGCAGTCCAAATTCTCCCCAAGCAGGATCCGTGTGACGGGCTTTCCAGGCCCCCATATTGCGTTGTCGCTCATCGCGATCATCGCCATGTATCAACGCAAAAGAATGATCAACCCACTCCGGCATGGCCGCCTACCGTGCTTCTAAAAATTGGATGAGAAAACTTTGAGCAAAATCTTTCGAGAGTAGTTTGAACGTCTGATCTTCGGTATTCATAAAGTTGAGAAAATTTTGATCGACACGATACTGATGCGAAAAGGTCAATCCGCGACGAGAAAAGACAATGGCGCCTGTTTTACGATCCACTAAATCTAGGGAAGCCGTGATGACCACATCAATGCGGGTGGGTGAACCTGCACTGCTGGTGGTTAACCCCTGCCCTAAGTTGATCGCCAAAGGTCGAGTCTCCCATCGGTCAATGTTGCCCTGGAGAATCCACTGGGAGTCTCCGGGAGTCTGCACGACTTTCCACGGAGTAGACTTGAGCATCTCGAACCGCAATGCCTCCGTGAAGAGACTCTCAATACCTTGCCGGGACGTCGTATTAGTGAACGGAACTAATTCTACGGTTTCACCAGGGGCAATTAAATCGTGTCGCTGAGGAAGACGATCGAGGCGCTGATAGCCACACCCTAGTCCCAGGAGCCCGATCAGGAGAATGAGGTTTTTGATCACGGCGTATAAATTCCAATAAAGGGTAAATTACGAAATCGCTCCTGATAGTCCAGACCATACCCCACCACAAAATGATCGGGGATTTGAAAGCCGGTGTAATCCGGATGAATGGGGAACTGGCGGCGAGAGGGTTTGTCGAGCAGGGTACAAATTTTCACCGACTGGGCTCCGCGCTTAAGCAAATATTCTTTGATTTCAAAGAGCGTCAGTCCCGTATCCATAATGTCGTCTACCAAAAGGACGGGGCGCTGGGCGAGAGGGACGTGAAATTCGTGGAGCATGGTCAACTTGCCCGAACTGACTGTCCCACTTCCGTAACTGCTGACCTGCAGGAACTGCATCTCAAGATCAATGGTCATCGCTCGGGCGAGATCCGCATAAAACGGAACGACCCCTTTGAGGAGACCCAAAAGAATCGGATTCTGTCCATCGTAGACTTGACTTAGCTGCTGACCCAGTTCTCGCACCCGTTGCTGAATGACCTCGGCGGTCATGAGGGACTGGACAGGGGGGACCATAACGCGTTCGACTTCCTTTCCGGCGAAGAATAGGGGGATCGAGGTGACTCAACCCTAGAACGATTATAGGGTCTAAGGAGAGTGAGGGATATAGTGCCCATCTTTTGAAGGCCCCCACTTGGTATCTTCACATTATGCGCTCTGACTCCTCCTCACCTGGGTCCTATCACGGCCCCGAAATCCACGACTGGGTTCGTCGAGCTCAAGCGGGGGATCTCGATGCTCTTTCTCAACTTATGCAACGGTTCTCAAAAGATGTGTACGGCAAAGCTTATTCCATTCTCAAAAATAAAGAGGATGCCGAGGATGTCGTTCAAGAAACTTTTTTACGCGTGTTTAAAAGTCTTTCAGGATTTCGATTCGAATCATCGTTTCGCACCTGGCTCATCACGGTTGCGATTCGACAATCTCTGAACCATCTCACTCGCCAACGCAGTGGCCATGCAAGTCTCGATAGCCATGCGGAGGAACTCGGTGAACATCCTGCCCTCCTCCAAGCCGGAACCCAATTCGATCAAGCCTTAGATCATGAGCAGTGGGTTTTGTTGCGGGAAGCTCTGACCCAGCTCCCACCGCGCCAGCGAGAAGCGCTGACCCTTCGCCTCGAAACCGGTGCCTCTTATGAGGACATCGCCCACACCATGGGCACCACCGTCGGAACCGTCAAGTCACACATTCATCACGCCATTCGTCTTCTTAGCCAATCTTTTGGATCTCCCTCCCTATGACCCAACCTCCCCTCACCTGTGAACACTTTCAAACTCTTTTGGAAGCGGATCCGTATTGCTGGACGCCGGAGATTCAGGCCCATCGCAAGACCTGCCCTGCGTGTCGCATGGCCCATCTGCTCTTTTTAGCCCAAGCGGATATTCCCGCGGAGCACGCATCGACCACCGAGATTCACCCTGACTTTGAAGCCCTCACCCGTCGAGTCGTCGATCAACTGCCTCACATGCCTCCATCCGCCTACGATCCCATTCGATGGACCGAGGTGCGTACGTGGCTTCCTGTCGCCGCCCTTCTATTGCTGACCTTCGGTCTATGGGGTCCTCATTCCCCCGTCCCCGAAGTGCGTCCCACTCCAGTTGCGAGTTCGATCACAACGGATGCGACGCCCTCTTCGGACACGAGCGTCTTGGAGGAACCGATCTCCGATCCGTTCCACGCTGCGTGGATTCCTTCCAACTCTGATCTGGTGCATTCCGACGAATGGTCAACCTTTCTCCCCCTGTTTGACTCTAAGGAAGTAGACGCCATTCTGGCTGAACTGGACCTGACGGATCTTCACCTATTCCCTCATCCCTAACTTTCTCTCTCTATAAGGAGTTGTATGCTTCCCTTTCTTCTCATCCCTGCATCGTTCGTCATGATTCAAGACGCCCAACGACCTCCCGAACCCCTGTCTCTTATACACATCTCCGAGCCCACGAGACGTAGAGGAA
>CAWULW010000130.1:0-2759 GCA_963923615.1 uncultured Holophagaceae bacterium | reverse complement strand
AATTCCGAGTGCATCAGCCTTGATTCTTAAATTGGTATCCTTGGTGACAAGAATGGTTTTTTCCTTACGAGTTCTTAGCAGATGCAATGCGCAAGCTAGAATTTGATTATCGGCTTTGTGTTTGTCTGCACTTAGGATGCCGATCTCCAACTCATGAATCTCGATATCTACCTTGAGGACTCCGCCGCTCTCAAGTGTAATTCCTTGGTTTAGGGACCCCCTTTGTCGCATTTGATCAAGAAGCCTAGAAACTGTCCGCGCATTTCTACCCACTTCTGATGGATCCTTTTTGAAGTTATCAATTTCTTCGATTACGACTATCGGAAGCACAACTTCGTGCTCTTGAAAATTCCTAATTGAGTCCGGATCGTGAAGTAATACATTGGTATCGAGGACGAAAACCTTCTTATGGCTTGGTACCAATTTAAGACTCCTAGGACAATGCTTGAATTTTAGCGAATTTTATGTTTATTCTTATGACTTTTATCACTGATTTGATAGATTGAGGTAACTTCTAGAAAACGGACTACGGCTTCCCCCACTTGTACCTAAGAATTCAATAGGAGACAACCATGAAAAAACTCGCATTAGCCCTATTCGCTCTAGCCACCCAACTGGTAGCTCAAACAACTCCTACTTATCCAAAGGCTTTGCGAACTAATTTTTCAGAGACCTATTTTGATAAACAAATTCCTGACCCATACCGCTGGATGGAAGATACTCAATCCCAAGAGTTAAACACCTGGATTCAAGAACAGAATAAATTATCAAATAATTATTTCACCTCAATACCAGAGCGCAACATAATTAAAAAACGCCTACTAACCCTTTCTAATTATGAAAAATATTCGTTACCCAAACGCGTCCAAAATAAATATTTTTATTCTTATAATTCAGGTTTGCAGCCCCACGCAGTTTGGTATGTTGCCAATTCGATAACTTCTAAAGGTTCTGTTCTTTTGGACCCTAATACTTTCAGTAGCGATGGAACGGTTTCATTAGGGGGCCTGAGCATCTCTAAAAATGCCCGATATGTCGCCTACGCAACTTCGGATGGGGGCTCGGATTGGCGCACCTGGTATATTCGGGATGTAGAAACTAAAAAAGATCTTAATGACAAAATTGAGTGGTCTAAGTTTAGTGGAGCTACTTGGTCTCCGAAAAACGATGGTTTTTATTATGGTCGATACGATAAACCATCTAAGGAATTTGCCCTAAAGGCACTTAACCAAAATCAAAAAATTTATTTCCATCGTATTAATTCATCCCAATCGGACGATCTCTTGATCTACGAGCGTCCTGATCACCCGGAATGGGGTTTTTCGACAAGTGTGACCGAAGATGGTCGATACCTCATTATTTATCAATCCGAAGGAACCCAACCAAAGAAACGCATCTTTATTAAAGATTTATCAAAATCCAATGCTTCAGTTACCCCTTTTCTCGATCAATTTGACGCTTCGTATGAAATTATTGGAAATATTCAGGACACTTTTTTTGTACTTACGAGTAATTCCGCTCCTCGAAATCGACTCGTTGCCATCTCACTATCAAATCCTGAGCCCAATAAATGGAAAACCATACTTGAGGAGGACAGCAAGGGATCAATTCTTCAAGATGTAACTTTCATTAATCATCAGTTTGTAGCTCAAGTTATGACTGACGCTAAAACTTCTTTAATCATTTATGATATCGAGGGCCATCAAGAATCGAGTATTAAAATGCCCGGTCTTGGATCGGTTTCAGGTATGTCAGGCGACGAAGATGATTCTGAGGGTTTTTATACTTTTTCATCTTTTAATCAACCCCCCACTGGGTACCGTTATGATTTCAAAGCCAAAGTTTCAACCACATTTAGGGCGCCCAAAATACTATTCCGTCCAGAGAACTTTATTACGAAACAGGTCTTTGTCACATCCAAAGACGGGACCCAAATTCCTATTTTTATTTCCCATAAAAGAGGGCTTAAGGTTTCATCTAATACCCCACTTTTGCTCTATGGCTAC
Organism: uncultured Holophagaceae bacterium; assembly: GCA_963923615.1. Taxonomy (GTDB): domain Bacteria; phylum Acidobacteriota; class Holophagae; order Holophagales; family Holophagaceae; genus Acidiparvus. The sequence goes on along the minus strand of CAWULW010000130.1, from coordinate 753 downwards.
GGGGGTTTTAATATCAGCAGCACTCCATCATTTTCCGTTCCTAATCTGGTGTGGATGGAAATGGGAGGAATTTATGTGCTTGCGTGTATTCGCGGGGGTGGGGAATATGGTCAAACTTGGCATGATCAAGGAAGGTTGTTGAACAAACAGAACGTATTTGATGATTTTATTTCTAGTGCTGAGTACTTAATCAAAAATAATTATACTTCTACACCAAAACTAGCTATCCGAGGAGGTAGCAATGGAGGCTTATTGGTTGGAGCATGCATGACTCAACGCCCTGATCTTTTTGGAGCATGCATACCCCAAGTAGGAGTCATGGACATGCTTCGATATCACAAATTTACTATTGGTTGGGCTTGGAAAAGCGATTACATGTCAAGCGAATCTAAAGAAGGCTTTGAGAATCTGATGTCTTATTCGCCGCTCCATAACATTAAAGATGGCACCAAGTATCCACCCACTTTAATTACGACAGCTGAGCGTGATGACCGAGTATTCCCCGCGCATAGTTACAAGTTTGGTGCTCAACTTCAATATAGCCAAACTTCCACCAATCCAATTCTTATGAGAATTGAAACACGTGCTGGTCATGGTGCCGGTAAATCAATGGATATGGCTATGGGTGAATATGCTGATATGTGGGGCTTTCTCCTGAAGAGCCTACATATGGAATTATCTAAAGACTTCCCAAACTAAAATACTGTATCTGTCTCTTATACACATCTCCGAGCCCACGAGACGTAGAGGAAT
>CAWULW010000129.1:0-2774 GCA_963923615.1 uncultured Holophagaceae bacterium | reverse complement strand
TTGTGGTGGCCCCTCTGTGAGTCGAACACAGCACCAACGGATTATGAGTCCGGAACTTGTTATTTAGTTATTTATATTCATATAGTTATATATGAATTTGTTGCACAAAGTGTTGCACATTGAGGGGAATGTGCAACAAACTTGCACTACGGATTTAATGGATTCTCAAATCTCAAATAAAGCCCATCCTAACTTTCTGACAAGTTGTGATCTATCGCATAAATGGCAGCTTGAACGCGACTGGTTAGATTTAATTTTCTAAGGATACCCTGAACATGAATTTTTACTGTTGATTCAGCGATATCCAATTTTCTGGCAATCTCCTTGTTGCTTTCCCCTTTTGCAATGAGCTGGATGATTTGAGTTTCTCTTGGTGATAAATGAGGAACCTCTTCTTTTTCTGAAGTTACTTTCTTTTCCAATCTGATTGCATTTGCCAAATTTGCTGCCATTTGTGGCGACATCACAGATTCACCATTTGCAGCTCTTCTAATTGAATCCAACAAGAAATCGGTCTCAATATTCTTAAGAAGATATCCAGATGCCCCTAACTTTAATGCCTCTATGAGATTCTCAGCATCTTCAGAAACCGTTAGCATTAGGACGTACGCATCAGGTATCTCTTGCTTTAGAAGTGGTAATGCTTCGAGACCGCCCACGCCCTCCATATGTAAATCCAGCAAAACTAAGTCTGGCTTCAATTTTTTGGCGAGTTTCACACACTCAGCTCCATCACTAGCCTCTCCAACTACATCAAGATCTTTTTGTCGCTGTAATAGCAACTTAATACCTGACCTGAATAATGGGTGATCGTCTGCAAGTAAAATTTTCAGTTTTGCCAATTTATTTCCTTAAACTAAAGGGAGCTCTTCCCAATCAAGACTTATCTTAGTCCCTTTTCCGGGCTTAGACCAAAATGCCAAATCAGCATCAATAGACTTTGCTCGTTCTTTCATAATACGAATGCCAATATGCGATTCCGAAAGCTCCTCGGACGTGTCGTATCCAACCCCGTTATCTGTCACCGACAAGTGAAATTTAGCATCATGCCCTAAGCTAACAATGACACGGCTGGCTTTAGCATGCTTTCTAATATTCGAGAGCATTTCTTGAAATATGTGTAGCACTTGCAGGGCTTGCTCTGGATTCGTGAAAGAGGTATTTCCATGATGGATATACTCCGTCGTTACCCCAGTAGCACTTTCAAACTTATCTAATGCCTCTTTGATCGCCTGGTCCAAGCTTCGATGCTTTAGTGGCGTTCGGAAGTTAACAAGTAATTCGCGAACGTCATCATAACTTTCTTGAATACCCTCTCGAATTTGACTCAACGTTGCGTCAACACCCTCTTTATTGTTTGCTTCCAAGTCTTCAGTTAACAACTGAGTTTGGATATTTAGAAATGCCAATGACTGAGCGATATTGTCATGAAGTTCTTGCGCTAATAAATTCCGCTCTTCGATAATTGCCAGCTCTTTTTCTTTCGATATAAGTCGGTAATTTTCTATGGCAATCCCTAGATGCAATCCCAATGCCTCTAATAGCTTTAAATCACCTGGCGGCAATATCACAACTTCATTAAAAAATAGATTCAAAACACCGACTTGTTTCGAATGCGAGCGAATTGGAATAGATACTACCGATTTAAAACCTTCTTTACTGCAGCTGTGAAGCATCGGTTTATTCAATGGAACCGTAAGATCAGCGTTAGCCGAGATGCCTTCTTTAGCGATTTCCCCGCAAAAACACACCCCAACATCTAAATATGTTTCATCATCCAGAAAAGATTGGGACACTCCTTGTGCAGATACAACCTTTAGTCTTTCATGCTTCTCATCTGCAACTCGAATTACACCACCTTTAGCCCCTATAAGTTTGATGATTTTGTCTAAGACGCTTTCGCATAGAGGTTCAGTTGTTGTTGCAGAGTTAAGGTCTGTAGCAATCTCATATAAGGTTTGAAGCTCTTTATTTTTATTATCTAAGCTTCTGGTCTTTTCTTTAACTCTGTCTTCCAGAGTTTGGTAGAGCGCCTGTAAGCGATCTGCCATCGAGTTAAATCCAGCAATGACTTGCCCTAGCTCATCCTTTCTAGCCACATTTAATCTTATGCCGAAACCATCTTCCCCCATTCTTGCTAAGCCATTATTAATTTCTTGGATAGGCTGAATGAATAGTCTTGAGAAAATGAGCTCTAAAAGAATAGTCCCTATTACTGCAAATATGATTAAAACGATTTGAAAGAAGATGAGTGCTTTTGTCGCCTTGGCATTATTTTGTTCGACTGTCGTAACATAGTTATTGATGCTTTTTACATAGTCATCGACTTGTTTATGATAGTTAACAAAAAGACTTCTCTGCCTTTCGAGCGACGTCTCTTGAAGTATTCTTTCAATTTGCGGCCTAATAGTTCCTAACCATTGAGTATGGATAGCCTCAAGTCTTGACCTAGCTTCTGCATCCTCCGAAGAGAAGATAACTTTATGATTGTTTGATTTCTCCAGCTCATCAAGTGTTAGTTCAAACTTGCCTATATCTCTATTGATGGAATTTATTTTATCTTGGGATGGATGCTGAATATAGTCATTTAGATTGAGCGCCATACGATATGAACGCATACGCTCTCGACCTGCATCATTAATCACAGCAGCCTCACCATCCATTCTCCAAGTCATTAACAAATTGGAGCTAACAGTAATCAATGCGATTAATAGATATAGAACAAGAACAACGGTAATTTTTTTGTTAATTTTCATCGGAAAGCTCGATGTCAT
>CAWULW010000128.1:0-2783 GCA_963923615.1 uncultured Holophagaceae bacterium | reverse complement strand
AGCATTAATACGGGTTTCAGTGGGTGGGATAGATTCCTCCAAAAAGCAGAATAGTAAGTTTATCAAGGCTTTTTATAAGCACAAAGCCTTAATTTATAGGGGATAGGCTAGGCCCGAGTCCGAATGGCTTGGGTCAGCTCCGCCAGGAAGGCTTCCAATGGTTTTTGGCCCAAATCTCCTTGGGTTCGGTGGCGTAAGGCGACCTGTCCCGTCTCGACTTCACGATCCCCCAAAACCACCATATAGGGGATTTTTTGGAGTTGGGCATCTCGGATTTTGGCATTCACTTTCTCATTACGAAGATCTAATTCACTACGAATACCTAAGGCTTGTGCGTGTTCTGAAATCTTCTGTGCCATGGTATTAGCTCGGTCCGTGATCGGTAAAACAATCATCTGAACCGGAGCGAGCCATACAGGAAATGCACCTCCACAATGTTCGACAAGAATACCAAAGAATCGCTCAAGACTTCCCAGAATAGCCCGGTGTAACATCACGGGATGAGCTTCGGATCCATCGGACTGAATATACTTTAAGTGAAAACGCTGAGGGAGTAAGAAATCGAGTTGAAGCGTTCCTAGTTGCCAAGGGCGCTTGAGGGCATCCGAGACCTGAAATTCGATCTTAGGTCCATAGAAAGCACCTTCACCCGGATTCAAGGTAAACGTGTACCCTCGATCGGTGAGGGCATCGGCCAGAGCCTTTTCGGCCTGATCCCAGATCTCATCTGAGCCTAAGCGTTGCGTGGGTCGAGTCGACAGGGCGATCTGAACCTCGTGAAAATTAAACGTGGCATAGACTTCTTTCAGCAGGTCAAGAAAGGCGACACTTTCTTGTTTGATTTGATCTTCCGTACAGAAAATATGGGCGTCGTCTTGGCAGAAACTACGAACCCGGGTCAGGCCATGAGTGACGCCGCTACGTTCCAAACGATGCAGCCGCCCAAAATCAGCGATCCGCATAGGTAGTTCGCGGTAACTATGTTTGGTATTGGAAAACCACAGACAATGGGTAGGACAGTTCATGGGTTTCACGGCAAAATCTCGATCTTCGGCTTCCGTGAAGTACATATTGTCGGAGTAATTATCCATATGGCCAGATGTTTTCCACAAATGCGTATCTAGAATCTGAGGGGTGATCACTTCGTGATAGCCGTACTTGAAGTACAGCTCGCGCATATATTTCACCAGTTCGTTGTAGATAATTGTTCCTTTAGGATGAAAAAACGGTGACGCAGGGGCTTCAGGATGAAAGGAAAATAGATCGAGTTCTTTACCTAATTTCCGATGATCACGACGCTTCGCTTCCTCAATGAGAGCTAAGTGTTCGTCTAATTCTTTTGGGGTATGAAACGCTGTTCCATAGATGCGGGAGAGCATCGGGTTTTTTTCATCCCCTTTCCAATAAGCACCTGCCACATGGGTTAACTTAAAGGCACCTGCTTTCCCGGTACTAGGAATATGCGGTCCCCGACATAAATCATAAAAATCACCCTGGTGATATCCCGAGATGGGTTCGTGTTCTGGAATCTCTGCCACAATATCGACCTTGAAGTGCTCCCCCATATTTTTAAAACGCTCTAGGGCCTCCGTTCGGGATAAGACTTCCCGGGTCACTCCGATATCTTCTTTCACAATTTTTTTCATTTCAGCTTCAATGAGCCCCAGATCATCGGCTGTAAAAGGACGCTCCACTTTGAAGTCGTAATAAAACCCATCGGCAATGACCGGGCCAATACCGACTTGGGTTTGAGGGAAGAGACGTTTGACCGCATGGGCCAACAAATGGGCGGTCGAATGACGAAGGAGTTCGAGGCTTTCGGGCGATTTACTCGTAATAATTTCTACGTGATCCCCACTCCTCAGCGGAGTACGAAGGTCGTGGATGCGGCCTTCCACTTTAATCGCAAGGGCAGCCTGAGCGAGTCGGGGTCCAATACTCGCCGCCAGCGTTTCTCCCGTCGCACCGTCGGGTAACTCTTTTACAGATTGATCGGGTAAATGAATAGCTAATGACATAGGAACTCAGGATGAATTAATTTCAGTGTAACGATAAGGCCTCTTAAAAACACATTCACAACAAAAAGCCCCTTGCCAAATTGGCAAGGGGCTTCGTGATGAAACGTCGCAACGACCTACTTTTCCGCCCCTGTCTGGGGAAGTATCATCGGCCCTCTAGGGCTTAACTGCCGTGTTCGGTATGGGAACGGGTGTGACCCCTAGGGTAAAGTCACGACGAAATAGGAAAATGGGTGATCCCAAAAAATGGGGAAAGCTAAGATGAATTTAAAAAGAGCCGAGGGCACTTGTGACTTGAATGTCCGAAGACATGAAATGGACTTGTCGTTAATTGATGAAACGTCAAGTCAATTGGCTATTAGTATCGCTTAGCTGAGCACATCACTGTGTGTACACATGCGACCTATCAACGTGGTAGTCTTCCACGAGCCTATGGGGAAATCTAATCTTGAGGGGTGTTTCGCGCTTAGATGCTTTCAGCGCTTCTCACTTCCGAACATAGCTACCCAGCATTGCATTTGGAAACACAACTGGAACACCAGAGGTTCGTCCATCCCGGTCCTCTCGTACTAAGGACAGGTCCTCTCAAATTTCCTACGCCCACACTAGATAGAGACCGAACTGTCTCGCGACGTTCTGAACCCAACTCACGTACCGCTATTGATCGGCGAACAGCCGAACCCTTGGGACCTGCTTCAGCCCCAGGATGCGATGAGTCGACATCGAGGTGCCAAACCTTGCCGTCGATATGAACTCTTGGGCAAG
>CAWULW010000127.1:0-2799 GCA_963923615.1 uncultured Holophagaceae bacterium | reverse complement strand
AACAAACAGTTCTTTTTTGCGAATCGTGAAAAGGGCTGATCCATAAAAGTTTTTAAGAAGCGACGCGTTATCAGCAAGAACTTCATCAAATAGACCTAGGGCGCGCAAAAAGGTAGATCCTAAGAATTTGCGTTTTCGATCAATACGAGCATACATCAGGCCCTTAGTATCGAGTTCAAATTCAACCCACGAACCCCGATAAGGAATGATCTGCGCACTATAGATTGTTTTGTCTTCACTAATTGCAAAAAATGCACCTGGGCTCCTATGAAGCTGAGACACAATAACTCGTTCAGTGCCGTTCACGATGAAAGTTCCACTATCTGTCATGACAGGTAAATCGCCAAAATAAACTTCGGCTTCTTGGCTTTCCTTTAGTTTTCTTTTGCCTTTATCGTCTTTATCCCATTGAGTAAAGGCAACTTTTATTTTGATGGATGCCGATAGAGTGGCACCTCGTTCACGACATTCTTCAGGACTCATTTTGTGTTTTAGGAAGACCGGGGATTGACATATATCGCAGATAGTGGCCTGATTCTTATTACGTGTTCCACAAGTGGGACAGTCAACGGACGGGTCAGTCGCGTGATCAGAAACGATACTATGATCACATTTCTTACATTTAGTACGAAGATGCTCAAGCCCAGAGAATTTTTCACACTGGCAAGCCCAATGACCGACGACGTAATCTTTGAATTGAACCATGAGGGTTGCATCGCTGCCGTCCGCTTCTTTACCGTTATGAACAGGAAACATTGATTCAAAGACTGCCTTAAGTCCCCGAATGTCCCGCTCAGAATGTAAGAGGTTCATTTGTACAAATTCGTCATAACTTTTCTTTTGAATATCAATCAGATTAGGAATCGGTACCAACGAAGGAATTTTGGAAAAGTTTTGTCGTTGGCGATAAATGTTTTGCTGAACACTCATGGGTGGGTCGCTCCAAGAACTGATCGGGTAGGATCAGGTGCGCAATGATTCAAAAATAAAATCTGGGAGAATAGCAATGAAAACTCAAGAAACCCAAGGGGTATCATGAGTTAGACAAAGAATTGTTTGTGAACTGAAGTTGATGTGATATCGCAACCAGGGGCCTATCAAGCGGGGTTAACGAAAGGCTTAAGTGAGAAGTAAGCCAAGAAGTAAGAATATCATTAGTGGCCTCTAGATCCTAGGCAGGAATCCTGAGGGGAACCTGCCTAGGTCTAAGGGGCCAGGGCTACTTGATCGTAACCTTGGCGCCAGCGGCTTCTAATTTCTCTTTCATCTTTGCGGCGTCTTCTTTGGAAAGTCCTGATTTGACTTCCTTGGGAGCGCCGTCGACTAGATCTTTAGCTTCTTTTAAGCCAAGTCCTGAGACAACTTCACGAATAGCTTTGATGACGCTGAGTTTATTAGCGCCGCCATCCGTTAACTCGACTGAGAATTCAGTCTGTTCTTCGGCGCCAGCTGCAACAGCAGCTCCGCCTGCAGGGGCAGCAACAGTAGCTGCAGCTGCTGAAACGCCAAAACGTTCTTCGAGTGATTTGACCAAGTTAGCCAAATCAAGAACGGTCATGGATTCAATTTCACTGATGAATTGATCCGAAGTGAGTGCCATGGTGGCCTCCTAAAAAAATAAAGTGGTTGAAGAAATTAACGAGGATTGAGTTATTGCCCTTCTTTTTGCTTACGAATTGCATCGAGCGTAATCGCAAGACCCGAGATGGGAGATTTGATAAGGTAAAGTAACTTGGCGAGCAAGACTTCGCGACTGGGTAAATTAGCCAATTGCTGAATATCTTTCAATGCCAAAGGTTTTCCGTCCGATAATCCTGCCTTGAAAGTAACTGCAGGATTGTCTTTCAAAAAATCATTCAGGACTTTCGCGAAGGCGACCATGTCTTCTTGGGTGGTTGCGACGGAACTCGCGCCTTTAAAGTGAGGGGAAAGAGACTCGAACACCGTATCTTTAACGGCGAGGCGAAGAAGCGTGTTCTTTCCAACTCTATATTGGCCTTTATGATCCCGAACGGACTTCCTAAAGGCCGTATCGGTTTCAACAGTCAAACCTTTAAATTCAAGTACTATTGCGGACTTCGCACCTGTAAACGTTTGCTTGAGTTCGGTAAGTTCGGTGGCTTTTTTATTTTTTTCCATCATTTACCTCACTTCGTCTCAAAGTTGTTTGTGGATAAAGCTACGGAAGGTCCCATTGTTGACGTAACGAAGGCGGTCTTAACATATTTGCCTTTGGCAGAGGCCGGTTTGGCTTTCACGACCGCATCCAACAGTGCTTGGGTATTCTCTTGGAGTTTCTCTACGCCAAAAGATAATTTTCCCACGGGAGCGTGTATGATTCCGTCTTTATCAACCCGGTATTCAACTTTTCCAGCTTTGATATCTTTCACAGCTTTAACGACATCAAAGGTTACAGTACCCGTCTTGGGATTGGGCATTAGACCCTTAGGACCTAATACCTTGCCTAGACGACCTACCCCTTTCATCATGTCAGGGGTCGCCACGAGAGCATCAAAATCGATGAACCCCCCAGCAATTTTTTCAACAAGGTCATCGCCACCTACAAGATCTGCACCTGCAGCTTCGGCTTCCTTGATTTTTTCTCCAGTGGCAACAACTGCTACCTTCATGGATTTTCCAGTTCCATGAGGAAGCACGATCGTGCCGCGGACCATTTGGTCGGCTTGTCGAGGATCCACACCCAAACGCATATGAATCTCTACAGTTTCGTCAAATTTAGCGAACGCTACTTCTTTAACGACTGATAAAGCTTCTTTCAGGTCATGGGGGCGATCAGCA
>CAWULW010000126.1:0-2835 GCA_963923615.1 uncultured Holophagaceae bacterium | reverse complement strand
ATCCATACTTCTTTCACCCTTTATGTGTGATTGAGCTAAAACGTCTGGTAGCTTATCGAGAGCCATCGTGCCCAAAACAAAATCAATCTGAGGGGCTCGGGAGAATAGATTCTCCTGCTCCTGTTGAGCTAGGCACCCCGTAATTCCAATCGTGAGGGGCCGTTGTAATTTTTCTTTTTTCAGTCTTCCTAATTCAGAAAAGACTTTATGGACAGCCTTCTCTCTAATCGAACAGGTATTCAATAAGACGACATCGGCTTCTTTACTCGAGTCAACTTCTTCATACCCATCCTTGCTCATGAGTCCCGATAATTTTTCACCATCATGGTCATTCATTTGACAGCCCCATGTTTGGATATAAAACTTTTTAGTCATGGGGACCGTCCTGAGGAGGCTGGGGTACAATCTGGGCTTCAAAATAAGCTTTGATTTCATCAAGCTCCTGTTGCTTCGTGGTATCTGAGTCAAAACTACATGTGGAATTCGAGTGCCCCTCGGGCGACTGAAGTCCCTGCCAAATTCCCCGACGATTTTTAACTACCCAAAAACATACGAGTATAAAAAGAATCCAATACAACTTAAACCTCGTTATCAAGTTTAATGTAGGCCAAGGGTCCCTGATAACTTTAGAGGCGGCCGGGAGACTGCTCAAGGCTAAAATTAAAGGGAGCGCTCTCCATGAACCTTCCTAATTTTATTACCCTCCTAAGGGTCGTTGCGATTCCCTTCTTCGCCATTTCGCTTTGGTATGGCCGGCTATGGGCAGCTTTATTTATTTTTATAGGAGCGGGTCTCACCGATCTTTTGGATGGTTGGATTGCTCGGCGATTCAATCAGCGATCCCGTGTGGGGGCCATTTTGGATCCTGCTGCGGACAAACTGATGATGCTGACTGCCTTTGTGTTGATGTCGCTTGTGAGCAACATTGAGGTCTCTTACCGAATTCCCGTTTGGGTCGCCATCCTGTCTATCAGCCGAGATATTCTTATCGCTACGATCTCTTTTATGTACTACGTGAAGGATGAATACCTTAACAAGACCCCTTCCCTAATGGGCAAGGTTACAACGGGGTCTGAATTTGTGGCCATCAGTATCAGTCTCTTGTTAAATACTGTTTCACCACGCCCATGGTTTAATGATCTCAATCTTTTGATTTTCTATCTCATCGCCCTATTGGTTTTTAGCTCGGGCTTACATTACTTTTTCCGCATCTTTGAGGTAGACCACAATTCGTCTTCGTAATACCCCTAAGGTCTAAGAGTCTCTATGCCCTCCCGAACAAAACGAACATCAAACAAGCTACCCAAAACGACTTCGGGTCAGCCTGAACGTTTGCAAAAAATCATGGCTCAATCGGGGATTGCGTCTCGCCGAGCGTCCGAAACTCTCATTCTCGAAGGCCATGTACAGGTGAACGGGAAAACCGTAACCACTTTAGGAACGAAAGCCATCCTAGGGAAAGACAAGATTACTGTTAATTACCAAACCCTTCAGAAAGAAAAGCCTGTCTATTTACTTCTCAATAAGCCCAAAGGCTACGTTACCACTTTGAAAGACCCTGACGGAAAACCCACGGTAGCAGCCCTGATCTCTGGAATTCATTCTCGTGTATATCCCGTCGGACGCCTTGATTTTAACTCCGAGGGTCTTTTATTAATGACCAATGATGGAGAATTAGCTTACCAGCTGACGGATCCTGATCATGAGATCCCTAAAATTTATATGGTCAAAGTTTATCGAACTCCTACTCCAGATCAAATTAAGGAGTTGAGTAACGGATTTCGATTGGATGGTCGCAAATTGAAGCCTTGCAGGATTGAAGTATTGGATAAAGCTCTAAATCCATGGCTTCGTGTCACACTCACCGAAGGGAAGAACCAACAAATCCGAAGAATGTTTGCAGCCGTGGGTCATCCTGTGAGCAAGCTAAAACGAATTCAATTTGGTCCGATCAAAGATGATCGTCTGAAACCAGGAGAATGGAGACCCTTGACCCCTGGAGAAATTCGAGCGTTGAAGAACCTCAACTAACGTGCGTCCTCGATAAAGTCGAGCAAATGACCACTCTTGGCTGCTTTAACTCTCATGTAATGAAGGTTTGCAGAGTTCATTTTGGACTGATGGGGAATTCGCTCGACATCAATGCCTGAATCCTTGAGGGCAAGGACTTTCTTGGGATTATTGGTCATGAGCGATATGCGCTGAATCCCAAAGAATCTAAGAATTTCCACGGCCGCGTGGTAGTCCCGAAGATCATCCGGAAAACCTAATGCTAAATTGGCCTCGACGGTATCGAGCCCCTGTTCTTGCAACCCGTAAGCTTTAAGCTTGTTCACTAGGCCAATACCCCGACCCTCTTGGCGAAGGTAAATCACAATCCCATTTTTTTCACTGATGGCTTTCAGCGCAAGATGAAGTTGTTGGTTACAGTCACAACGAAGACTACCTAATACTTCGCCTGTCCAACACTCACTATGAACACGAACTAGAATTCTCTGGCGCGCATCAATATCCCCGTGCACGATGGCAAGATGATCTTGCGAAGTTTTATGCTCGGAAAAAGCGTAAACCGTAAAGTCGCCCTCCGCAGTAGGGACGTTCGCCTTAGTAACGAAAGGTACTGTCTCGCTTGGGAGTATTTTGAGGAGATGGGGTTTAGTTGACATATGGAGGAGTTCTCGATTCATTATGATAATTCAATTGAGCACTTACTGCCGAAATGAGATCGGCGCGCACCTGATTTAGGGGACTTTTAATCTTTGCCCCTGCGGCTAAGCGATGCCCTCCCCCTTCGAATCGTTGACAAATATGATGAACATCGACTCGCTTACGACT
>CAWULW010000125.1:0-2868 GCA_963923615.1 uncultured Holophagaceae bacterium | reverse complement strand
TAATTTTGGTCACGTTGTCTCCCCCGCCAAAATCTTTATTCATTGCGCAGATAATAATATTTCTATTCAGGATAAAAGTTTTACATTGCCAATTGAGGGTGATTGGCTCAAGAACGCTTCGATTGGCGATGTAATTGTATTTAAGGATGCCCGAAAGTCCAGCAGAGAGATCAAACTGGTCGACAGAACGGATGATGGGTTCTGGGGAGAGTTATTCCAGACGGCTTACATCACACCCAACACCGAACTCAAACTTCTCATGGTGCGCAAATACAACCATACCAAGTACCTGTCAAAAGTTGGTAAGGTCGGCAAACTTCCGAATCTCCAAAAAATGATTTTTCTACACAAGGGGGATTATCTTCTTCTTAATAAGAAGAACCTCCCGGGCAAGCCTGCAGAATACTCAGATAGCGGCCAATTGACTGCTCATGCATCCATCTCATGTTCTCTGCCAGAGATCTTCTCAATGGTCGCCCAAGGAGAAAGGATACTTTTTGATGATGGTCGAATCGGCGGGTTAATCAAAAAAGTTAAAAAAGAAGAAATACTGATTGAAATCGCTGAAATCGCAGACAACGGTGATAAATTGCTGGCGGACAAAGGAATCAATCTTCCAGACAGTCTACTGACCTTAGATGCCATTACGGATGTAGACCTTAAAAATCTTAAATTTGTAGTTAAGCACGCTGACATGGTTGGCTTTTCATTCTCTAAAAATACGCAGGATATAGAGACGCTTCAAAGGGAATTAAAAGCACTCCATGCGGAGGATTTGGGGGTGGTACTCAAAGTCGAAACAAGATCTGCCTTTGAAAAACTCCCTGAAATGCTGCTTTGCCTGATGAGATCTCCAAAGATAGCCATCATGATTGCTAGGGGAGATCTTGCAGTGGAATGTGGATACGAACGCCTAGCCGAACTTCAAGAGGAAATCCTTTGCCTAGCCGAAGCTGCCCACATCCCTGTCATTTGGGCGACACAAGTATTAGAGAGTCTAGCAAAAACGGGTAAACCTAGTCGCGCCGAGATCTCAGATGCGGTCATGGCTGAACGTGCTGAATGTGTGATGTTAAATAAGGGGGCCCACATTCTTGATGCCATCGAAATGCTGGTCGATATCCTAAAAAGAATGCAAGCATTCCAAAGCAAGAAAAGACCCTTATTAAGACAACTTCATTGGTAACACTCTCCCCATATAAATTTAGGACTCATCATGTTGCATGAATTCACCAGAACACCCCGCGTTGGCTATTTTTCGATGGAAATATCACTAGCCCCTGACATCCCAACTTACGCAGGCGGTTTAGGAATACTTGCAGGGGATACTCTACGATCAGCCGCAGACATTGGCTTGCATATGGTAGGGGTCACACTAGTGAGTCGCGCCGGCTACTTCGAACAAAAAATTGATGCCTATGGCAAGCAAATCGAACTCGCGAAAACCTGGGATCCAGAAAAATTCGCCCACCCCGTATGTGCCAAGGTATCCGTAAACATAGAAAATAGAACCGTTTGGGTTGGTGCATGGCTATATCGAATTGAAGGACTCGGTGGCGGGACGGTCCCTGTCATCCTACTTGATACAGATCTCCCTGAAAATTCACCAGAGGATAGAACCATCACCCATTATCTCTATGGCAACGACGCCAAGTATCGATTCAAGCAAGAGATGATTTTAGGCATTGGGGGAATCCGCATGCTTCAAGCGCTGGGTTTTAACATCACAAAACATCATATGAACGAAGGCCACTCTGCCCTCTTGGCGCTAGAACTTCTCCATCGACATACCTATCATCATCGCGACCTTCGTCCAGGAGAAGCGTTATACGACCTCCCTATTGTTCGCTCCAAGTGTATTTTTACGACGCACACTCCGGTTGAGGCAGGGCAAGATAAATTTGATTACACCATCGTAGACAGCGTTGCACAGGGAGAAATGATTGATCTTGTACAGCTAAGGAAATTGGCTGGTGATGATTGCCTTAACATGACTAGGCTTGCGCTAAATCTCTCAGACTATGTCAATGGGGTTGCTAAGTGCCATGCTGAAGTTTCACAAAAAATGTTTCCTAATTACTTTGTGCATGCAATCACCAATGGCGTCCATCCGCATACATGGACCAATAGCCGTTTCGCGGCATTATATGATCGCCATCTCAACAGTTGGCGCCATGAACCAGAGCAGTTAGTTCGCATTGATCAAGTGCCGGATGAAGAACTTTGGAATGCCCATCAAGAGTCAAAAGCAGATCTCCTCAAAATGATTCAAGATTTAACAGGCGAAGTCTTAGATCCAACACTACCGACCATCGGATTTGCAAGACGCATGACCGCTTACAAACGACCAGATCTTATTTTTTCAGACATTAAAAAACTGAAAGAGATCGCTAAAAAACACCCATTCCAACTCATCTTCGCGGGTAAAGCTCACCCAAGCGACTTTAGGGGTAAAGAAATTATTGAGTCTATTCATAACCACATTCGTGAATTATTAGACGACATCAAAGTAATCTATCTGTCTGGATACGATATGGCCATGGCACATCAGCTTGTCTCTGGTGTAGACGTATGGCTAAATACACCGCTTAGACCTCTAGAGGCATCAGGGACGAGCGGCATGAAAGCCTCATTTAATGGCATTCCTAGTTTAAGTGTCCTCGACGGTTGGTGGATTGAGGGCTGTATCGAAGGTGTCACTGGTTGGTCAGTCGGTCATACTGAGGTTGGTAACGAGGAAAAAGATATCAGTGACCTTTATCATAAACTCGAGAACGTAGTTCTTCCGTTTTACCAAAATAAAGACAACTGGATCCAATTAATGAAAGGCGTAATCGGCAAAAATGCCTCTGTGTTCAACACACATAG
>CAWULW010000124.1:0-2875 GCA_963923615.1 uncultured Holophagaceae bacterium | reverse complement strand
CCAGTAAGAGCATTTAAATCAGTGGGGGGGGTGCCTAAATTTTTTAAAAAAGCTGAGGGTGCCTGGTTTATTGATGAAGAAAATCAGAAATATCTTGACCTTTGTATGTCGTGGGGCCCACTGATCCTCGGACATGCTCATCCCGAAGTGATTAACGCCGTGTCAAGCGCACTCAAGGAGGGTCTTACTTTTGGAGCTCCCTCGCGCAGAGAAAATGCGTTGGGACTGAAGCAGTAATGTCTGCGATTAGAGTCTCTAGGGGGTTTACAGGGAGATCGAGGCTACTCAAATTCGACGGTTGCTATCACGGACATTCTGACTCTGTATTGGTTAAAGCAGGCTCAGGACTGGCAACCTTCGGGGAGCCAACTAGCGCTGGGGTCCCGAGGGAATCTTCACATTTAACCTCGGTCCTACCCTTGGACAATATCGAAGCTCTGGAGTCTTTTTTTAGCCTTCATGGATCAGAATTAGCTGCGGCCATCATAGAACCGATTCCTGCCAATAATGGTTTGTTACTTCAAGACCTTCGATTTCTTAGGCGATTACGGGAACTATGCACAAAGTATGAAACTGTTTTGATTTTCGATGAGGTCATCACGGGCTTCCGGGTTTCACCCTCAGGTGCATCAGGACTTTATAAAATATATCCAGACCTAGTAACTTACGGAAAAATTATTGGAGGTGGAATGCCAGTCGGCCTTTACGGAGGTCGGTCCGATATCATGAGTTGCGTGTCTCCCGACGGACCTGTGTATCAAGCAGGTACCTTGAGTGGAAATCCTATTGCCATGACTGCTGGACTTGCTACTCTTGAACTTTTGGATGACTCGTTGTATTCCGTACTTCAAAAAAGAGGGGCGCAATGGTCCAAAATCTTTGAATTAATACCGGGATGTCGTTGTCCCCATGTTGGAAGTATTTTATGGCCAATGTTTCAATCAAGAGTTAAGCAGTCTTGTGAAATTCAGGAATCATCTATAACGAGTTTTAATAAGTTACATCAAAGACTCCTAGCACTTGGAGTTTATTTGCCCCCTAGTGGATATGAGGTTACCTTTCTGAGTCTTGCTCACGATGAGCATGAATTATCTTTTTTTCAGGATCAGATGGCTAAAATAAATACAATTCAGGGAAATTAATTGGATCCTTTATTGCTCAGAGTCCTTAGCGGAGGTCGATCTCCTGAAACGCCTGTTTGGTTCATGCGGCAAGCGGGTAGGTTTCTACCTGAATATCGTGAAATTCGAAGGAAATATTCTTTTGATCAAGTACTGAATGATCCAGAACTATCAACACTAGTCACTTTACAGCCCATCAAACGGTTTTCTAAGATAGACGGAGCTATTATCTTCAGCGATATCCTTATCGTACTAAATGCTATAGGCTGCAAGGTTTCTTTTGAACACGGATCTCCCACTATCGGACGCACTCTTGATCAGATTGATATTAATGATCCTGTCGATTATTCCCATTTTGATACCGTTCAAGCTGCACTGAGCGCCACAAGGTCAGAATTACCCACCCATGTGACACTCATTGGTTTTGCAGGTGCACCTTGGACCCTCTTTGCCTATGCTTGTGATGGATCTAATAAAAATGGTTGGAAAAAAGCTAAAGAATACCTCGAACAAAAGCCATTGGAAGCCCAAGCCTGGCTTAATAAGATAAGTAATGTTACTCGAGACCTTTTATTGCTTCAGATTGCTTCGGGTGCTCAGGTAGTTCAATTATTTGATAGTTGGGCAGGAGACTTATCTGAGACAGAATATCTCTCTTGGGCTCTTCCGTTCGCTGAGAAAACTCTCAAAGATATGAAAGTACCTAGGATTTACTTTCCCAAAATGCCCACATTACCCTTGCAGCTTCAAACCTTTGATTGTGAAGCCATATCTATTTCTTGGGAGAGCAGTCTTGCGTTGGCGCTAAAGAAGTTTCCCCAAAAAATTCTACAGGGTAATCTAGATCCTAATGATTTATTAGGCAATGAAGACCTATTGATTAAAAATGTACAGTCTATTATGGATCTCATGAAAAATCATGGCCATATATTCAACCTTGGGCATGGAATTCTCCCCAAGACTGATCCCAAAGTGCTTCAAAGAATACTTGATGTGGTCAAGCCATGACATACACTCTTCAGGATTTAATCACTCATTACGACAAGCCTGGCCCCCGATATACTGGCTACCCGATGCCACCTGCATGGCAGGAACAGCTGGAGGAATCCGTACTGTTAGAAGCTATTGATGCCGTCTCAGGCCAAGATGATTATTTGAGTGTGTATGTGCATTTACCTTTTTGCAAGCGTCGTTGCTCATACTGTGGCTGCAACGTCGTCATCAGTCCTCACTACGACCCCGTTCAAAGTTTTTTAGAGACGTTAGACAAAGAGTCAGATTTATGGAAAAAACGACTCAAAAATAGTCCAAAACTTATTCAAATGCACTGGGGTGGCGGGACTCCTAATTACCTTAATGCTTGCGATTTATCAAAAGTGTTTGAGTCCATATCCTCACGGTTTGAAATTCTTTCCAATGCTGAAGTCAGCATCGAAATTGATCCCACCTTTCTCACAACAGATCAGCTTCCAACGTTGAAAGAACTTGGATTTAATAGGGTATCTTTTGGTGTTCAAGATATGGATTCTCAAGTGCAAGAACTGATTACGCGCGGTCAAACAGAGGAACAGACTATCGAAGCGATTCGCCAAGCCCAATCCTTGGGTTTTCAGGGTATTAATATCGACCTAGTATATGGCTTACCAGGCCAAACACTCAGGAGCTTTGAGATTACCATTAAAAAAATGATAGAACTAAAACCAAGTCGACTTGCGATTTACGGTTTTGCATATCTACCCTCTCTCTTACCATTT
>CAWULW010000123.1:0-2876 GCA_963923615.1 uncultured Holophagaceae bacterium | reverse complement strand
AAAATTCCGATTGATTTCAAATACTTTCCTAAAGCCGCCGATGATCAAGCGCTTGAGAAATAGTTCTGGGGCAATACGAAGATATAAAGGAACGTCCAAAGCATTATGATGACTTACAAAAGGACGTGCAGTAGCTCCGCCAGGAATGGAGTGCATCATGGGAGTTTCCACTTCTAGATAACCTAGTTGATTCATATAGATTCTTAAGGAAGCAACGAGGCGGCTTCGTTGTTCAAAAATCTTGAAGACTTCCTCGTCAGAAATAAGATCCAAATATCTCTGGCGATAACGTATTTCAATATCTTGAAGACCATGCCATTTTTCAGGAAGTGGCAATAAAGCTTTAGCTAAAAAAGTAACGGTGTTCGCCCGAAGGGTTAATTCTCCTGTTTTAGTTCTCATCAAGGTGCCTTCAACCGAAATAAAATCTCCTAGGTCCACTAAATGCATCAACTCCCATTGAAGATCCGACAGGGCATCTTTCCTTAGATAGACTTGGACTTTGACACCTCCCTCAAATAAATGAAGGAAAATAGTTTTACCTTGGTCTCGTAATGAAACGATCCGACCCATAATCGAGACGGTTCGCGTGATCTCTTGGAGGGCCGTTTCATCCAAAGATTGAAAATCTTTAATGAAGTCAACTAAGGAGTGTGTGGTATGGGCTTTTCTGGGGTATGCTTCGCCCGTGATAGCCTGAATCTTTTTTAATTTATCTTCACGAACTTGACGAAGTTGGTTAGATGAATAGGGAATGTCCACAGAACCTCAGACGAATAGAGTACTTCTATTTAATTTAATCGTCTTGAGCTCCGAAACCTAATGTTTTGGTTGAATCAGGATGATTCCCAAGCCTTCTTCATCTAGGGCCTCTATTTTATAAGGGGAGCCCTGAATGGTGATCTCGAGAGGATCAGGTACGCGACCATCTTCGAGGGGTTTGAGGGCTTTTAGATAGGACTCAAAATTTGCGTCGAGATTTGATACACGTTGTCCTTCAGGAGGCAGATTTTTTTCTGTCCATCCCCTAGTGGTCTTGATCACAACACCTGATGTTCTATCGACCAAACAAGCTGGAATCAGTATGCGAGACCAAGCTTTCCGAAAGGAGCCAAAGTAGAAATTGTGATCTCGCTCTTTCGCCGAAATGACTCCCTCTAGGCGACGATTTTTACGCCAAAATCGATGGGCTAAGATAGATGAAAACAAAAAAGCGATGACCAGAAATAGGACCCCTCGATCTAAGGGTTGTGCCGTGGGTGCCTGAATTTGACTTAGGAGGGATAGATACCCTGCTTGAAAAAAGAATGCCATCTCAAGATCTCCTTTTGGCTTCAAATTAACCTTATCTTGTATGGAACAAGATGCAACCCTAGTCTAAAATAAATAATTGGACATCGTTAGAATGTAGGAGTTTTATGTCGCCACAAGAGAAATTTAAAGAAGGTCTTGAAGATATTATTGCGGGGACTTCTAGTATTTGTTTTATTGATGGAAAACTTGGACGTCTCGTCTACCGCGGCTACGACATAAAAGATCTTGTTCGGGGCTCTTTTGAAGAAACCATTTTTCTGCTCTGGAAAGGTAAACTGCCCACACTTTTAGAATTAGATAATTTTAAAAATGAACTTAAAGCTCATCGAAAAGTCAATCCGGACATATTAAAACACCTAGGAGATCTTCCCCAACAAGGTCATCCCATGGACCATTTACGGACAGCCGTCAGTATCAATGGCATTTACAATAAAACAGGAAGTTCAGTCAGTGAAGCAGAAGAAAACCTTAACGCCCTGAGGCTCACAGCTAAATTTCCTACTTTCGTCGCCGCTATTTATCGATTTTCGAAGGGCTTGTCACCCATCCCACCTCGAGAGGATTTGGATCACGCCGAAAATTTCTTATATATGATGTTTGGCGAACGACAACCTGAGCTCTTTGTCAAAGCTATGGACATGGGGTTGGTCTTACATGCCGACCATGAGTTTAATGCCTCAACCTTTTCCGCTCGTGAAATTGCATCGACTATGTCGGATATGTACTCCGCCGTGACCGGTGCTATCGGAGCCCTTAAAGGACCCCTTCATGGAGGTGCCAACGAAGCGGTCATGCGGATGTTGCTTGAAATTGGCAATATGAGCAATATTGAGCCTTGGTTAGCCAAAGCGAGAAGCGAAAAGAGAAAGATTATGGGATTTGGACATCGCGTCTACAAAACAAAAGACCCGAGGGCTGAAGTCTTAGAGAGTATGAGCGAGCAGATCGGTATCGCAACCAACAACCGTAGTTGGTTCGATATGAGCCGAGTGATTGAAGCATCTATGCTGAAATTAGAAAAACCCATCTACCCCAACGTAGATTTTTATAGCGCATCAATGTATTACCAAATGGGAATCCCGTTTGAACTATTCACTCCGATATTTGCTGTAAGTCGTATAGCGGGCTGGAGCACACATGTGCTCGAACAGCACGCTCGAAATCGAATTATTCGTCCTGCAGCTGAGTACACAGGTCCCGAGTCCCTTTCCTATATTCCTATTGCGGAACGATCGTCAAATTGAGCCAACTACCAGTGATCGCACTTCCCTATCTGATTTCATCTCTACTCTGGGCACAGGATCCTCCAACTAAACCCACAGTTTCACCGACTCCTGTACTCCAAGATCTGTGGAACAAGAAAGATGTATGGCTATTGAAGCGTGTTCATCCTGTAGGGTCTGTCGTAGGTTCACAATTAATTACTGTTGCGTCCGTGAGCGTGACGCAAGACGTTATCAATGCTGAGGGTATAGCTTTAATTTTAGGTGAAAATGAAGAGTATCTTTTTTCTTTTGAGCAAGTAACTAAGTATCTGTCTCTTATACACATCTCCGAGCCCA
>CAWULW010000122.1:0-2886 GCA_963923615.1 uncultured Holophagaceae bacterium | reverse complement strand
ATGGGATTTGAACCCACGACTTCAACCTTGGCAAGGTTGCACTCTACCACTGAGTTATACCCGCAATAAGATTTAATAATAACAGTATGCGCTCGGTAAAACTACATGCAAGAGAATGGTCGATTTATTAGTAATCTGTCACTGATGGAAACCATAAAATGAGCTCTCTACCAACACTTGCCATTACCCTAGGAGATCCGTGTGGCATAGGGCCCGAAATACTGCTCAAGGCTCTCCCCCAATTAACCTATCAAGCGAGAGTGGTCATTATTGGTAGTCGTGCGGGTGTGGAACTTTTATCAAAGTCTAAGAATAATTCGCAAAGATGGCTGTGGGGTACTCCTCCTTTTATGATTGGGGGTCAATATGAAACTTTTGGATTCTACCTGAATGATCCACAAAATGCTTCTCAAATGCATTCTGCTCTTTGGATAGATCCCTACCCTTTATCAATGAATAGTTTACAAATGGGGATCCCCTCTAGGCTCTCTGGAAAATCCTCAATAGAATCCTTAACTACAGCGACCAAACTCATGATGGATCATAGAGCAGACGCTCTTGTCACGCTTCCCATCTCTAAATCTTCTGTCATGGCAAGTCAGGAGACTTTTACGGGACATACTGAATATCTCGAGAGGGCATCTGGATCAAAATACACACAAATGATATTTATGAGTCCCAATATGAAGGTAGCCTTGCACACTGTACATATGAGTTTAAAAACCGTAACTGAACATATGGATGAAGAGTCTTTATTCAATACTATTCAATTTTCTGTAGGATCTTTTGTTGAAATGATTGGAACATCGTATTTAAACGTTGCAGTTGCAGCGTTGAACCCTCATGCGGGTGAGCAGGGTGCCTTTGGCAAGGAAGAAACTATTATTTCAAGTGCAATTAAGAGGTCCATTAAAGAGTTATCGGAGAACAGTTTTCACTATAATAAAGAAAAATTTGGTGTCTCAATCTATTCAAAACATAAGCCTTCTAAGCCGTGGACCCCCTACCCTCAACAAGAAATCAAAATAAGACAAAAACCCCTCAGAATAGTTGGCCCATTATCAGGAGACTCGGTCTTTAGAAAAATGTACGAAGGAGATTTTGATCTCACTATTGCCATGTATCATGATCAAGGTTTAATCCCCATCAAACTTGTTGAGCCTATATTGGCTGTTAATGTGACGTTTGGACTACCTTTTGTAAGAACTAGTCCTGACCATGGCACAGGATTTGATATTGCAGGACTTGGGGATGCAGATCATAGAAATTTTCTAGAAGCATCGAGATTGGCTCTTAGATTACTCAGACGCTCTAAGGGTTATTTTGAATAGGGTTTTTCTAAGCTTATTCGATCGGATAGGATAATAAACAGGTAGACGAGGTGTCCTTTGTCCTTCACTGCAATTATCCTGGCGTCTGCCCGATCACAGAAAAAAGATCGACTCCAGTCAAGGACCCTTCAGAGACTATTGGGCGATCCCATACTGTTGTGGATATTGAGGGCACTACCTAAAGAGATTAAAAACGTAGTACTAATTGTCGAACCAAATGATGAAAGAGAAATCAGAAGCTTGGTTGAAGCCTGGCAAGATAATGAATCTTTAAAAAGAAAAGTTCACTTCATTAATCACCCTTCACAAACCAAAGGAATATTCAACGCCTTCAATGCTGTCAGACCACTAATTAACAAACTTAAAATAACGAAGGTACTTTTTTTAAGTGGAGAGACACCTTTAATTACAACGAAGAGCCTTGCCCGATTACTCAGAAACTGTCCAGCTATTGGTACATCGCAGGCGTGCGATCCTAATGAAACTTTAGGTGTCGTTCCAGAAAGCAATCGGGGGAACTGGTCAGTTACCATGCAAGAGACGACAAATAAAGGTAAGGCAATATTAGATGGGTCCACCGATGCTACATGCTTAGCTATCCCTTGGAAACTGCTTACATCCATTATAAAAAAGAGCCATGGTCCACGGTTACCTGATCTAATTCATCAATTGGCACAAGAAACTAAACTAAACACAATTCAGTTAGGCCACGAAGAAGTACTCAGAATAAACTCTAAAATGGATCTCTCGTTCGTCCATGCTCTGGCCCAAAAGATTATCAATAACGGTTGGCTGGAGCGGGGTGTTTCTATCTTAGACCCTTCGAGCACTTTCATAGGACCCCGGGTAGAGTTAGCATCCGACGTTCTAATTGAACCTAATGTTAGTTTGCTCGGAAAAGTCATTATTGGTAGTGGTTCAACTATTCAAGTAGGCTCAAGAATTGAAGACTCAAGCTTAGGTAACTCAACGACTGTTAAACCCTACACTTTAATTGATAAGTCTAAAATAGGTAATCATGTGAATGTTGGCCCATTTTCACGACTTCGGGAAGGAACTGTACTTGATGAACGTGTACAAATTGGAAATTTTGTAGAGACCAAAAAAGCCAAGATATCTAAAAACAGCAAGGCCAATCATCTCACTTATCTTGGTGATGTCTCTATTGGGACAAACACCAACGTAGGAGCAGGAGTCATAACGTGTAACTATGATGGAGTTAATAAACACAAAACAACCATTGGAAATGATGTCTTTATCGGAAGCGATACTCAAATGATTGCTCCCATCAATATTGGCGATGGAGCACTGATCGCTGCGGGGACTACCCTTACTGACAATGTTCCACTTAAGAACTTAGCGAAAAGCAGAGTCCCTCAATTAAATCGGCCTTTGAAAAGAGTCAAAAGATAAATGAAAAAGATCGTAGAACTCATTGGCAGCCAGATCATGACTAATCTCTTCTCTTTTGGAGACTTTATTATTCTTACTGGCAGAACCGTTAAGAACGTATTCAAGTCACCTTTTGATTTTCGATATTTAGTAAAGCAATGTT
>CAWULW010000121.1:0-2903 GCA_963923615.1 uncultured Holophagaceae bacterium | reverse complement strand
CTAAAAATCTCACCTTTACTGCCGAGCCTGACAAGGTAATGAACTCGCAACTCATTTTGTCTGCCCTACCTTCCCAAGTAACACTCGCAATTTGGAAGGAACAGTTCGCAAATCGTTTAGATAATCAAATTCTCATCCATTCCACTAAGGGCCTACTACCCCATGGAACTCCATATATCTCTGAACGATTAAGGGATGTAACACACAGACCTTGGTCATTTCTTACCGGACCTACATTTGCTGACGAAGTTGCCCGTGACTTACCCTCCGCAATGGTGATGGCTGTGCCACGATTGACTGAAGAGTATTTAAAGATTCGAGACTTATTAAGTTCTGAAAAGCTTCGAATATATCTTTCTGATGATTTAATTGGTACCCAAATCTGTTCAGCGGTAAAGAATATTCTCGCTATTGCAGCTGGAGCGATTGATGAGCTTGGTTTAGGGCACAATGCACACGCTGCCCTTATGACCCGAGGCCTGGCCGAAATGACTCGCTTGGTGCGATCTGTTGGGGGGAAAGTCGAAACTGTCTATGGCTTGGCGGGGATGGGAGACTTGCTTTTGACCTCTACGGGTCTACAAAGCCGTAATCGGAGACTCGGCAAGGAACTAGTTAGAACCGGTAATTTAACTCTGGCTCAAAGCGCCTTAAATGGTGAAGTAGCAGAGGGGCAATATGCCACTCAAATTGCCTTAGATTTAGCACTTCACCACAATCTTGAAATGCCGATCACCCAAGCAGTTCAGCAATTACTGTCAGGGCAGAGACCCGAAAAAGTTATTCAAACTCTTTTGGCCCGTCCCGCAGGCTTTGAATCCTAAACTATGAATCGAAGAGCATGGGTCATTAGAGAGCACGGAACCCTAGGTTCTCCTCGCTTAGAAGATGTTCCCGTAGGGTCGCTTCCTAATGGTTATGTTCGCATACAGCTGAAATGCTTTGGGTTAAATCACCTCGATTTATGGACCACCTTGGGATTACCCGGGATTCAGTTGCCTCTTCCGATTATTTTGGGATCCGATGGTTCCGGAGTTATTCAGGCGGTAGGTTCACCAAGCCCGCTTCCCTTTGGGTTGAAAATTGGATCGAGTGTCATGATTGCCCCCGGCCTTAGTTGTGGTTTATGTTTTGAATGTCGGTCCGATAATGATATGTTATGCAGCTCTTATCAAGTGATGGGACATCACACGAATGGAACAGCTTCCACAACCTTTGATGTTCCGGTACAAAATATCCTTCCTATCCCCTCCGGATGGACTTTTGAAGAAGCAGCAGCCTTTCCCTTGGTATTTTTAACTGCTTGGGAAATGTTAGTCGAAAAAGCTCATCTAGCTTTTGGTCAAACAGTATTAATTTGGGGTGGAGGTAGTGGCGTTGGCACGGCTGCTATTCAACTTGTTAAGATGTTCGGAGGTAAATCCATTGTGGTTGTGGGCGACGACCAAAAAGCAGTGAGGTGTTGGGATCTGGGTGCTACTCATGTGATCAATCGTCATCGAGAGAACGTTCTAGATAAGTCAAGGGAGATTACTCACAACAGAGGTGTGGACATAGTTTTAGAGCACCCTGGACCTGCTACGTGGGCTACCAGTATGAGGGCTTGTCGAAAAGGGGGACAAATAGTTACTTGCGGGAGTACCACAGGGCCTGATGTATCTCTAAATTTGAGATCACTTTTCGCTCGACAAATTCTTATTCATGGCTCGTATATGGGTAAGCGCTCCAATTTATTCAAACTACTCGCATGTTTGGAGACGGCCAATGCGGGAGCTCCTTTGAAGCCTATCGTAGATAAAGTTTTTGATTTTAATGATTACCCCCAAGCCCAGCTCTATCTGGGAGCCGGTCATCACTTTGGCAAGGTAATTTGTAGGGTATCAAATACCTCTGTGATTAACTAGAATAGTTCGATGGACTATAGGTGACTATGAAAATTCTTATTTTAGGGGTCAATGGTTTTATTGGGTCACACATCACACATCGTATTCTCCATACCACAGATTGGGAAGTCTATGGAATGGATTTGGGAACCACCAAAGTCACTGAATACTTAAACCACCCTCGATTTCACTTTTCTCAAGGGGACATCACTATTTCGAGAGAATGGATCGAATTACATGTCAAGAAGTGCGATGTAGTTCTTCCATTGGTGGCCATAGCAACACCGGCGACCTATGTAAAAAATCCCCTTCGCGTATTTGAACTTGATTTTGAAGAAAATCTAAAAGTTATCCGGCATTGTGTGAAGTATAAAAAAAGAATTGTGTTCCCTTCCACAAGCGAAGTTTATGGAATGTGCCCCGATGCACAATTCGACGAAGACAAAAGTCCTCTTGTGACGGGCCCCATTGCCATGGATCGATGGATATACAGCACTTCAAAACAACTCCTTGATCGAATCATATGGGCTTATGGATGGCAGCAAGATCTTCAGTTCACTCTTTTTAGACCCTTTAACTTTATGGGCCCTAAACTAGATAGCCTCCATGCAGCCAAGGAAGGCAGTTCTCGACTGGTTACTCAGTTTATTTGGAACCTTATTAATGGTGAGCCTCTGAAACTTGTAGATGGCGGCTCCCAGCGCCGATGCTTTATTGATGTTGACGATGCGATGAATGGACTAATGATGATCCTTGAAAATAAGGACAACAAAGCAGACGGGCAAATTTTCAATATCGGTAATCCAAAGAATGACTATAGCGTCAAGGAAATTGCAGAAAAACTCATTAATATTTGGTCAGATCATCCTAAGCGCAAAGAGCTTAACGTACCACTGAGTGAGATCCAGATGTCAAACAGTAGCGAATTTTATGGAAAGGGGTATCAAGACGTATTAACGCGAACGCCCAGTATTGCTAAAATTCAAAGCACATTTGGATTTCAGCCAACCATAGGAACTG
>CAWULW010000120.1:0-2908 GCA_963923615.1 uncultured Holophagaceae bacterium | reverse complement strand
TTTCGCCCTGAAGATGTCAAACAAATTAAAATTAATCCTCGATCCTTACCCAAATACCTCAATGAAGATCAAGTAGAACGTCTCCTCAATGCTCCGGCAGTAGATACGCCTAGGGGTGTCCGAGATCGAGCTTGGCTTGAACTTTTATATGCTAGCGGTTTACGTATATCTGAATTAGCTCAGCTCCCATTGAATTCTCTATTTTTAAACGAAGGTTTTATCAAAGTTATGGGGAAAGGAAAAAAAGAAAGATTAATACCTTTTGGGGATAATGCCGAGCTTTGGTTGCGCCGATGGCTTGAGCAACGATTGGTAATACAGACTAAGTCAACTATTCTCTTTATCTCACTAAATGGTAGGCCGCTGACTCGACAACAATTCTGGAGATTAATTAAAAAATATGGCCGGAACGCATCAATACCTTTCGGCCAAATCAGTCCCCATGTGCTCCGTCACGCTTTTGCTTCTCATCTGTTAGATCATGGGGCTGATTTACGATCAGTACAGAACATGTTAGGACACGCTAATATCAGTACAACCCAAATCTATACACATATTCATACGAGTCGATTAAAAACCATTTACCACACGCTCCATCCAAGGTCCAATGAGGAGTAGTTGTGTGTTAATTACTCAAGAGATGAAGCAAATCCGTAGACATCGACATTAATGGATCGGATGGATGTTCAATAATAGAACCTTTGAGAACCCATTTGTTTTTTGATTCTCTCCTGAAAACCCATATTGATGGAACTTTAGTAGTCAATTGAAATGGAAGGTCAGATGGCCAATCATTCTCTGATATTTCCTTTGATCTACTGACCCCAATGTAGGTGAAAGAGAGTTGGTGATTTTCAAATCGATCGAGAGCCAAGATACTCGGTAAATAACGTTGGGTGTCTGAGCACCATGAACCAAAAACAATAACTACTCGTAAGTTTGAATCAATATTTTTCAATTGTTGAATTGTCTCGGGAGACAAATTGACTGCAGATTCTCGTTCACGAAATAGGGGGCGATGACGTAAAATCATCTCTCGAGAAGTAACACCAATAATTACAGGCTGATTATCTTTTGGATCACAAGGTAATGAAGCTACATCTTGGCATATCACCGGAAGGGTAAGGCAAACAAAGGTTAGAATTATAGGTAACTTATTTGTCATCATGTATCTAGTAATACCACTAAATCGTATAATTTGAATTAACGGTACATTATGAAAATCACAGCTCGAGGACGGTACGCCATTCTTGCAATTTTTGATCTTGCGCACCTAAGTCACGGAAAACCCATCCCATTAAGAGAGGTTTCCTTGAACCAAAATTTACCTCTTCCTTTTTTGGAGAAAGTTTTTAGGAAACTAGCTCAAGCGGGCTTACTAAAATCATCACCCGGAGCCAAGGGAGGTTATGCCCTCACCCAAAAATGTAATGAAATTAGTATAGGAGAAGTCCTACGAATTGTTGACTCCAATCTTGAGGTAACGCCTGAAAAAAAGCGGCTTAATTCACCTCGGTCGACCCCTGAATCCATGTCCAATCTTCTTTGGAAACAAATTGATGAGCGCCTACTGGGTATTCTTGAAACCATGACGATAGCCGACATCTGTGCAGAAAGTTACAGTAATACATGTCAGGTATGTAATTGCCAAGATTATGTTGATGAAGTTCAGTCTATGATGGCCAACGGAAAAACCATGGGATGTGCCAAGTTAATAAAGAATCCTACCTAAGGCCAAGCAATAAACCTTTCAAATAGGTGCCCTCTGGATGGTTGATGCTGGAAGGGTGGTCCCAATTTGCACCCAGACGCTCAAAAACCAAGCCTTCTCGACCCGATTCCAATAGAGCACTCCAAACGGCTTCCTGAAATCGTCCGATGTCTAAATAGTGACTACATGAGAAGAGCCATAAGAGGCCTCCAGGCCTTACCAATTTTGAAGACTCCCTAAAAATATCTTTATAGGCCTTAAAAGCTTTTGGAATATCTTTCCTTTGTTTTGCAAATGCTGGAGGATCGACGATCACACAACCAAATGAATGACTTTGATTTCGTACATATTCAAATGCATCTGATTCAACAATAGTATGACGGTTGGGATCTAGGTTATTAGTGACCCAATCTTTATGTGCTATGTCTAGCGCAAACTTTGAAATATCTACTGTGGTAACGTGATTTGCTCCACCAAGTCCAGCCTGTACAGAAAAGGCACCGGTATACCCAAACAGATTCAAAATATCCATGGAACTAGCTAATCTATTTAGTTTTAGGCGACTCGCAGCCTGATCAAGGAAGATGCCTGTTTTTTGGCCATTCATAACTGGAACAGAGAGGCGAGCTTTACCTTCCAAGATTTGAATAGGTCCGGAAAGGCTCCCCTTAAGGAGAGAATTTACAACTTGGAGATTTTCATTTTTTCGACCGGAATTACTTCGCTCAACGAATACAGAAGCACCATAAATTGATCCAATCCTATAGATTGCCGGAAGCCACAGGTCTCTAAGTTTTTCGATGGCGGAGTTGGTAACCTGTAAAACCCAAACATGAGAGTATTGATCGATAATAAGTCCAGGTAACCCGTCTCCTTCCGCATTGACCACCCGACAGCCACCGTTGATCGAAAATAAACCGAGTAGCTGCCTATATAAGATTGATTTATTAATGCAAGTATAAAAAAAGTTTTCATCTATTTTGATATCCTGAAAGCAGAGAATGCGAACAGCTATGGACATCCCTTCGCTAGAAGTCATGCCTACGGCAAATACCGAGCCTCTAGAATCTGCAATGCGAACAAGGGGTTCATGGGGTATAGATTGAAGAGCACCGCTAAATATCCATGGGTGACGTTTCCCTATGAGACTATCCTTGTCTTTTTTCAACCTAACTATAGGATAAGGTTTATCTATAT
>CAWULW010000119.1:0-2922 GCA_963923615.1 uncultured Holophagaceae bacterium | reverse complement strand
GTACTAATGAATCCTTTTCTTGGGTTCCTAAATGATAGGAGATATTTTCTGTAAAATAGGTTTTTAATTGGGTTTCCGACCACCTTGATGGAATCTTGGCTTCATCAATAATGGTAGATAAATTTTCATTCCCTAGTCTGAAACTCTCTTGAAAAAACCACTCTAAGGGTTTGCCGCTAATGACCCGCGGTGCCTTAGGCTGCACTGCCCAAAAGGCGAATACAAAAGGGAGGTTTGTAAACATTTTCCATTCATGCGATAAGTCAAGTACAAAAAGATTCTGGGCATTCGATCTCATCGCCTGATCCCCAATCATTAGCGCTGCATCGTGCTCCTTGAGCATTTGATTGAGTTCAGGATCAAGATAATTCGTTTTTAAGTTATCACATCCATATCGCTCCCTCAGCAAGATCTGACCCAACACTATGGATGTTCTAGAGGAAGTATCAAGAGCTAATGTTCTTATTTGATTAAAAGGGACCTTGCTAAATATCAAAACGCTTCGAGCTGAGTCTTGTGATCCGATGCAAAGATTGGGAATAATCTTCAGATCAGGAATCCTCAAATATTCTATCGAACTTATCAATCCAGCATCCACCTCTCCTAACCTAAGGGAGTCACAACTCTCAGAGGGTTTTTGAAACCTGAGATAAAAATTTTGATACTGAAGACCGCGTTTAAAACCAAAATTCAACGGCTCTGCATTGAGATAATTAATGATAGAGAGTCTAAATAATTCAAGGGTCATTCATATAGTCTAGCGGTCCCGCTGTATTTAAACTTCTGCCATTCTATATAGATGGATTCTCCTAGGATTTGGACAGCACAGATGGATACCCCGATTGGTGTAATGACGGGTCTAATCGATGAGTATGGTTATATATGCGAGTTAGGCTTCGGCGAGTCTAATAACATATCCTCCCTAGAGCGTCCGCCTAAGGAGGTGGCAACTACCCGGCTTTACCTAGGGCGCCAATTATTTGATTATTTTCATGGAAGACTAAGAAATTTTAATTTGCCGCTTCAGCCAAAGGGAAGCGTCTATCAACAAAAAATTTGGGCTTTGATAAAGGAAATCAAATATGGCTTCACCATGAGTTACAAGACCTTGGCTGAGGCAGCAGGAGATCCCATGGGAAGTAGGGCTGTTGGGGCAGCCTCAGCTGCAAACCCCATCATGATTCTTATTCCTTGTCATCGTATTATAGGTTCGGATCGTTCTTTGGTTGGCTACAGATACGGCTTGGAAAAAAAAATGAAACTTTTGCAGTTAGAAGGGTCTATTCCTAAAGCCCAAGAAGTTTTTACGCAACCACTTCCATGGATTGATTAAATCATTCTCAATAAAGCTAGGCACTCTGTGTGATGAGTATTTGGGAATAAATCAATCGCTGCTAATGAGTCGATCCTATAGTGTGATAACTGTTTTATATCACGAGCCCAAGTAGCTCCATCGCATCCAATCATCACTAATGTTGGAACCCCGCTAATATTTAACTTTTCTAGGAGATTTGATGAACATCCCGATCTAGGGGGATCTATCAGGATCGTATCCCTAGGTGAACAAAGTCCGGCTAGCTGTATTTCTGCAACGTCACCTTGGATACATTTTCCTTGAATTTGAAGTCGTTCAAAATTCTCTCTAGCATGGTGTATCGACTCCGTAGAAGACTCTATGAGATAGAACGTCTTAAAATTCTTTCGAAGGATAGCACTAAATAAACCCACTCCACCATAGAGGTCAAACAAACAGTCCCCCTTTATTGACCACTCATGGAGGATCGAGGAGAACGATTCGAATGCCCATTCTGGACAAGCCTGAAAAAACGTTCCTGGCCGATGGATAAGAACTATATCGCCTAATTGTTCCGTTAACGAGAAGTCACCCTCAAGAAATCGACCACCATTTAGTGAGTAATGCATGCCACTTTCTGTTGAAGCAATAACGCCTACAGAAGGGACGCCAGTGCCTAATTCCCATCGCTGAGGATGGTAGGGTATTTTACGTTGGACAAGGCCGTCCCTGAGAAGAGCAATGGCTTCAGAAAGAGAGGAATGGGCGGCTGGGCATTCTTTGATTTCTATAATTCGATGACTTTTACGTTCAAAAAAACCAAGCTTAGAACCATCCCAATGGAGCTGAATACGATGACGTTTGGCGTGATTGGGAGCAGGTAACCATTTGAAATCATTTCGATTCCATTGTCGTTGGAATAGATCTTGGACCATCATCTTTTTCAAATCAGACCCATATGCCCCCGACTCCCATAAGTCGCATCCCCCGCATAGTTTTCCAAATTCGCACTGACTAGGGATCCTTCGGGCATTGGGCTTAATCCATTTGGTAACAATGCCCTCACCATGTTTTTTCTTCCATATCACCTCAGCCTCTACGATTTCTCCGGGAAATAAAGCAAGAGGAGATGTCAAAAGTAATAATCGACCATCTGTGTGAGTAGCAATTCCCTTTCCTCCCCATGCCAAGCGGAGTACCTCTCCCGTCCATTTTTCCTTGGACCCACTTAATTTTATTTTTGATCTGAATGATCTCATTTATTCCATTGTTTCATACCCTAATAAAGTATCCGTTGACCTTATGCCACAATATAGTTAATGACTAGCCGCACCCCCAATACCCTAACGCAGGATCAAATTAAAGCCTTAATCCCACACAGGGAACCGTTTCTCCTTGTGGATAAGATTCTAGATTTCGAACCAGGTCAATGGATTAGGGGTTCACGAAAGATTCATTTATCGGACCCAGTCTTTAAGGGTCATTTTCCTGGGCGACCCATTTACCCGGGGGTCTTGATCGTTGAGTCAATGGCTCAGACAGGTGGGTGTCTTTTAATGCAAGAGGTCGAAGATCCCCAGAACAAAGTCATCTACTTTATGTCCCTAGAAGCTATTAAATTCAGAAAG
>CAWULW010000118.1:0-2928 GCA_963923615.1 uncultured Holophagaceae bacterium | reverse complement strand
TCGGCTATAACGGCGGGGTTTTTAGGATCATCTTCTGGTATACCGGCTTCGACTTTACCGACTAGATCGGCACCCACATCAGCTGCTTTGGTATAGATACCACCCCCCACTTGGGCAAAAAGAGCGACGAAAGATGCCCCAAAGCCATAGCCAACGATCAGGAGAGGGATATTTTGAATGGCAATGTTAGGAGTTACATACTGAACCAACATAAATAACCCTGCGACTCCCAGCAGACTCATGACGACAACGAGCATACCGGAGACAGCACCGCCTCGTAGAGCAATTTGCATCGCATCGTTTAAAGAGGTTCGCGCCGCAGCGGCAGTACGAATATTTGATCGAATACTAACCCACATACCTACATAGCCTGCGAATACTGAGCAAAGGGCACCCAGAGCAAAGGAGAGGGCGACCCAAAAACCCAACTGAAGGGAGGAACTGACAGGGTCAAATTCTTGATGATCTCGGATAAACCCATATCCTAAGAAGAGTAGGAAGACAAATAAAATGGATAGATAAATAATTGTTTTGTTTTGTCGAGCAAGGAATGCTTCGGCTCCATCCTTTATCGCATCAGATATTTTTCGCATAGCTGGTGTGCCTGTGTCTTTAGCCATCACCCATTGAACGAGCCATCCCGCAAAGACTAGACCAATTAAAGTACATCCGAGAACGATATACATTAGGGAATTGAGAGTGTTCATAAGTATGAACTCCTTATTTATTTGTCCTTGGAAAGAGAAGTTATAAACCTTAATCCTAGCAGAATAAACCCTAGATTTAATGTGGAAATTAGATTCAGGTGCCTCTAGAGAGAACTGCGATTTGCTTCGTCGAGTTATCATAGAGGTTTCGATTATTAAGTAAATTCGGGAGATAGATTTCGTGAAAACCACTACAAACAAATGGCATTGGCGCTACATGGAATTAGCTAGAGCCGTCGCCCAATGGTCTAAGGATCCTTCGAGCAAAATTGGGTCAGTGGCGGTAGGAGCGAAAGGTCAAATATTGTCCCAAGGCTATAACGGTTTCCCTCGAGGTATTGAAGACACGACTGAGCGACTCATGAATCGACCGGTTAAATACCAATATGTTGTTCATGCAGAAATGAACGTTATTTATAACGCAACATATAATGGAATCTCCCTAGATCAATCCGTCTTGTACGTCTGGGGTCTACCGATCTGCTCCGACTGCGCCAAAGGGATCATACAAGTGGGCATCCGAGAAGTTTATTGGTGCTGCGATAAGATTATTCCTGATAACTGGAAAGATTCTATGGACCTTACGGCTTCAATGTTTCAAGAAGTGGGTATTAAATTTGAACGACTAACTTCCGGGCCACAGAATGACTAAAAAAAACAAACGAGCGAATACAAAACCCCTGGTTGGCATCATCATGGGTTCTCGATCTGATCTTAGTACCCTCCGCTTAGTAGCAGGACTTCTTAAAAAGTTTGGTATCCCCTTCGAAATGAAAGTCGTAAGTGCACATCGCACTCCCGATTTACTTTTCCAATATTGCGAATTAGCTCCACAAAGAGGTTTGCGTATTTTAATTGCAGGAGCAGGAGGTGCAGCCCATTTGCCAGGAATGGCGGCTGCAAAAACACATCTACCGGTTATTGGCGTACCTATTTATACGAAGCCGCTCCATGGACTAGACTCGCTTTTGAGCATTGTCCAAATGCCCAAAGGAATTCCAGTTGCATCTGTAGCGGTTGGTAAGGCAGGTGCAACCAACGCAGCTCTCCTAGCCTTATCCATCCTGGCACTTTCAGATAAAAAGATTGAATCGGATCTAAAAAAATACAGGAGTAGGCAAACCCAAAAGATCTTGCGCTTAAAATCTTTTTAACTCTAGGCCCTTGTGAATATTGACGTTACATATCATGATTTAGGTCGAGTTCACTATAGAGCCGGTGAACGAATTCAAGAATTGCTCGAGCAGGATACTCGGTTGGGCAATCGTCAGCATTTAATAGCCCTAGAACACAATCCTGTATTTACGTTTGGTAAAAATGCGGATAGAAGCAATTTACTTTGGGACAAGGAACGTTTAATTTTGAAGCGTATTCAACTCTTTGAAACATCAAGAGGGGGAGACATCACCTATCATGGACCGGGTCAAATTGTTATTTATCCCATCGTCAATCTTCAAAAGATCGGCATCACGCTTGGGGATTTCGTTCGAGGACTTGAAGAATCAATGATACGGACAGCGGATAGATTCGGGATAAGGTCCCAGCGGATCAAGGGTAACTCGGGCGTATGGGTTAAAACCAATAGCGGTTTTTCAAAGCTGGGTGCATTAGGATTGCATGTCTCAAAGTGGATTACTACCCATGGCATTGCATTCAATGTAAATCCTGAACTTGGACATTACTTAGGAATTAACCCCTGTGGCTTTGAAGATCGAGGGGTTGTCAGTATTTATTCTTTACTAGAAAATGATGCACCCAGCATCGACGAAGTGAAGAACTTATTAGTAAATGAAATACGCAATCAATTTGGCCTCAAACTCTTGCAATCTCCTAGTCCAACATTGAGCATCTCGGTCATTGTGTATCGTGAGACCTCGGATGGGATCGAGATATTAATGATGCGCCGAGTACCTCGCGATGGTGGTTGGTGGCAGAGTGTTACGGGAATGATAGATCCTGAAGAATCAAAGGAACATGCTGCGGGGCGTGAGGTTTTTGAGGAAACTGGCTTGACTGGTGACCTGATCGATCTTGATTACCAACACACCTTCGTTTTGCCTAAACCACAACTTCAGTTACCTTATATATTCAACGTCGAGCATTGCTTTATTTTTAAGCCCAGCGAACCACTTCAACCCGTAAGGCTATCTCCTTTAGAACATGATTCGTATCGTTGGGTCACCGTTGAAGCTGTCTCTTATACACATCTCCGAGCCCACGA
>CAWULW010000117.1:0-2934 GCA_963923615.1 uncultured Holophagaceae bacterium | reverse complement strand
TGTGTATAAGAGACAGACTGAGTATCGGTGCATATTTATGATATTAATAATTAAAAAGAGAAGCCAAAGGTTTTATACCTCCAGCTTCTCAGTTCCCCACCCCCACTGGTTTTGTTCTTTGGCGTTTGTCATATTGACCTTACTGTGTATATTAGTATTCAACTAATCTTAAAAAGGAAGACTATTATGTGAATCAAAGCGACCCATACAAATCTTAACCCCGCGCCGTTTATTGTAATGGTCTTTGAAGCTGCATTCAGACTCAAACGTATTCCCATCATCTGAGGTT
The DNA here is from genome assembly GCA_963923615.1 of uncultured Holophagaceae bacterium. Taxonomy (GTDB): domain Bacteria; phylum Acidobacteriota; class Holophagae; order Holophagales; family Holophagaceae; genus Acidiparvus. The sequence continues at coordinate 2,645 of CAWULW010000117.1, read as the reverse complement.
ATAACTGTAATCCCGCCCCTTGGAAAAATATCCTCACTAGGAATGTCTTGCGCCCGATAACAGGGGATATTGAACCTTTTAATCAATTTATCTGCATTGATGTTATTGTCTTTGGCTAGATGGTATAGCTTAGAGACTTCTGAACTCTTGTAGCGATAATGAGTGATGGTGTATTGTTTCATAGTTTTTAATGGAGGCCCATGTCGGTGCAGCCCCGACTACTCCTGCTTACAAAGAAGGTGTTATAGCTGATTAACTAAAGGGCCGTTATTCAATCTAAATACAATTCATGGAATTTAATACCTAAATAATTATTAATATCTTCTATTTTTATCTCAGGTATATTGAAATAAGCAATTCTTTTTATATTTTTAATAGCTGATACTTCGTTTTCTCCTATTCCAATAAAGAGATAAGTATCTCTAGTAATCATTTTAATTACATTTCCGTCTTTGTCTTCGCCATTCCATTCTTTTTCATTGTTTATATTCCTAATTAATGAAATGGAAGTCATTTCAAACGGAACAAAATAATCGTCTAAGAGACAAAACTTTTCATCCTTTGATTGGAGGATTTTCTTTAGTAAAGTTAAGGGGTTTTTCATAAGAAGGGAGGGGCCGAATGCCCCTCCCCCGAATTATCGTCTTATACCAACTTCATAAACTTACCTTTGCTATTCCTTGGCTGACTAGCAGCCTTCTTGCGTAGCGCAGCACGATAACCCTCTTCGTAGCCAGCCTCAAAGCTCTCATCTTCGTCATCGCAACCGTCCTCATCTGGATAAGAGCCATAATCATCATTAACAAGCTCATCCAGTGGACGCTCAAACTCAGCCACGACCTTATACTTCGTGGTGCGGAGCTTCTGGCAATTAGAATCATGCGGAACGCTTACAACATCGGACGGGTCAATCTCGACAATTAGCAACCGTGAGCCTGCACCGCCAAAACTCTTAGCGTATTCAAGAGAACCAGCATGAAACCCGTAAGAGCAACCTATATTTGCATCATCGCAGACATTATTCCGTTGCATTTCCAATACAGAACCAATGGTATTAGAAAACTTCCCGGTATGATGGTCAGTCCAATCGCTCCGAACACTCTTGTATGCGAGGAAATTACCATCTGGCGTAATCGGCATATTCTTATGCTCAAGGAACTTGTAAAGCTCTTGAACCGAACGGCGGCTAGGATTCTGCATCAACTTATCCACAAACTTGAGCAGAGGCTTGTAAGGGACGTTGGCCTTCATAAAGGCGAATACCTTATCCACGACGTAATTATCCACAGGAACACCCTTGTAGAGAATTTGGTTGTCAGTAACCTTAATGTTACCATCAGAATAATCCACAATCGCCGCACCAACGTCAAACAAATCCTCAATTCCATCAAAGTCATCTGCGTGAATGCGGTCAATGACCGTATCGTAATTCGCGTGGCTGTTATTCATGGTCAACGGCTTGCCATTGTGGACAACCGTAACACTATTATCAGTAATAATATATGCGCTCATTTTTCTATTTTTGTTGTTTATTGTTTATCTAACTAAAATCAGTCTAACAGACTTTTATTCTTTGTCAATACCTCAATTCATTATATCAGCAATCTGAACTTTTGTAAATTTCATAAATAAAATCTTCTGGTAAATAAATATACAAGAATCTTGTATGTTAAGCCAGTAGCGAAGATGTCGTCTAGCCATCACTCCATAGCGGCCTTATATGAAATATCCCTTTCTATAATATCTACCATTTCATCAATAGAAACAATCGCGGCTTCAATTTCATTCAAAAACTCTTCCTCATTATTCTCATCATAAAATACATGGGAATTCTTTAGGGAGTCAATCAAATTAATGATGTTCTCCATTTTTCTCAATGTTTCAGTCTTCATACTTCTATAATCTCTGATTATTTTCCGTTATTTTTTGGCAAAAGTCAAGGAAATATTTATCGGTAAAATGCCATTTCATTGCATTAACTGCACCAAGAATGGGATACCTACTCATAATCTCTTATAGAAATTACATAACCAAAGCGGGGTTTTTGGTCGGGCGTTAAATTGAAATATTTGACCGTAGCTTTCTTACCAATTAAATTGTTTTTATCTTTCAGAATTTGAGCTAGATATTCAAATGTTCCCTTAATGTTGCACTTAAAGAGCTTTCCATTTTTATTATGGAATTCCATAAATCCCGCCGTGCCTGCACGATTGCCAACGCCTTCTACGATATTGAAGATAACATACTCTTCATCAATAAATTCTTTACGCTTCAAGAGATACTTACTCCTCTTGTTTTCATAGGAAGTATTAACGCGAACCATCTGCCCTTCGTATCCGGCTTCAAGATACTCTTCATATAACACATTAAGAGCCACTACGTTAGAGCAAGTTTTTGTTTCTACCATTTTAATCTTATCAATGTTTTTTAAAAGATTATTGGCAAGATTCATTCTCTCCGAAAACAAATCATTCTCACTATAAATACCAATCTTAGGAGCGTCATAAATCCAATACTCAATAGTATTCGCGCTTTCCTTCAAGTCTTCATCTGTTGGCTTAGTCTTTTTGACTAGAGAGCAAATTTTATTGAAATCATTGTTAAGTTTGTCGCAATACAGTTCTCCATCAAGCACCGCGTCTGGA
>CAWULW010000116.1:0-2968 GCA_963923615.1 uncultured Holophagaceae bacterium | reverse complement strand
CCTACGCTCTTGATCTCCAAGGTGCGCGTTAAACCCAAGGTGGCTATCGATAAACCGGTGGGCATCAAACCCTATGCCTACACGAATCATACTTATCTCCCAAGGCGAAATCATCAGAAGGCGCCTGCATCAAGATTAACGCGAGTTAAACTAGAATGACATCCATCATGGATTTTCCCCTATGACTGCCCCCCGACATCCAGATTTAAACCCTAGCAATATCGAGATAGATGCCGTTGATTTTAGTTTGAGACCCCAAAAGCTTGATGAATATATTGGGCAAATAAAAACAAAGGCCAAAATAAATATCGCCATTGATGCAGCCAAGAAGAGATCGGAACCCTTAGAACACGTTCTTTTATTCGGTCCCCCTGGGCTAGGTAAAACCACGTTGGCCAATGTTCTTGCTAATGAGATGGGAGCCCATTGCCGGGTAGTTCAGGCGCCTGCCCTGGAAAAAAAAGGTGATTTAGCGGCCATCTTGACCAATCTAGAAGAGGGGGATTTTTTATTTATTGATGAAATTCACAGATTGGCCCCACCCATCGAAGAAATGCTCTACTCAGCGATGGAAGATCGTCATCTAAATATTTTGATTGGACAGGGACCTAGTGCTCAGGCCCTTCAAGTCGATCTAAAGCCTTTCACATTGGTTGGAGCTACCACTAGGGCTGGCCTAATCAGTAAGCCTCTCCGAGATCGGTTTGGTATGACCTTCCGATTAGATTTTTACTCCGTCGATGACTTAAATCTAATTCTTAGTCGAAATGCGGCCCTCTTGAAACTACCTCTAGATGCAGAAGCAAGTACCTCAATAGCAAAACGAAGTCGGGGAACACCCCGAATTTGTAATCGATTATTGCGTCGGTGTCGGGATTTTGCCCAGGTGAAGGGTGAAGGAAAGTTAACCTTATCCCTTACAACAGATTGTCTTGCACTCCACGAGGTTGATGAACGCGGCTTAGATGGCCTCGATCGGCTCTACCTCAACACACTGGTTACTAAATTCAATGGTGGGCCTGTTGGACTCAAGACTCTTTCCTCTGCCTTGGGTGAAGACGAAGGGGCTTTGGAGGATCTTGTCGAACCCTATTTAATGCAGGTGGGCCTTCTAGATCGTACCCAGCAAGGTAGGAAGGCCACCTTGGAGACCTACCGATTTCTAGGTATCTCCAACTAAGTTAAAAGCCCCATCCTTAGATCCATATACGGAGATGGATTGGGACTCATAAATGTTGAAATCAATAGAGGTAGCATCTATGTAATTATTCTTTGACAATAACAGTACAACTTTAAAGAAAATATGCCTAAGATTAGGGGCATAACACGACCCTGAAGGAGGGACCATGCAGTTACTCGATATGATGTCCGATGTCATTAAGAGATTCACCGGGTTTATCTGGGTTCTCTTAACCATTGCGATCTTACTGGAAGTTTTGGGGCTACCCATGGCTGGATTAACACCCGTTAAAAACTTATTAACTTTGTCCCAAGGTTTTAACACGGGCCTTGTCGGCATTCTTGCTGCCTTCATTGCATGGAACATGGCTACGAGAAATAACTAAATATCCATATTCCACTCTTCTAAAAGTGCTCAAATACTAATGTATTTGAGCACTTTTTAGTTATATAGCTATCACTATTATGGTTTTAAGTTCAATAAAAACAATAGTTATAAGAATTGTCATTTTTTTATGACCTTTTGCTTTATTTTGTGGGCAGTCAGGAGTATCGTAGGCACATAACTATCCCTGAGGAGGGAACCATGCAAATACTCGATATGATCGTGGACGGCATCAAGAGAATCACTTCTCTTGTCTGGGTCCTCTTGACCATCTCAGTACTTCTTCAAGTTTTAGGTGCCAGCTGGCTAGGCTGGGCTCCTATCACTAACCTTTCAGCGATTGCGAGCAGCCTCTCCGCTCAAGGTTTCGCTGGTATCGTGGTTGCTTTCATTGCTTGGCACATCGCCAACAAATAAGCGATACATTCAACTTAAAAGCCAAGACCTTCGGGTCTTGGCTTTTAATTTATCTTGAAATGAGTCGGGAGGATAGGGAGAGAAGGTAAATCGGCCCAATCCAAGCGTTGAGTTGAAAAAAAGCCTCATCTAATCGTCCAAGATCACCCTTACGTAAGATCCACTGTTCTCGGATCAAAATCGCTCCAATAAGGACCATCCCAACCCAGAACATTGGTTGGTAAAGGCCAGAGAGGGATCCTGCCAAGGCCCAAAGGATCCAGGCTATGCTGTGAAAGAATCTAGAAAAATAGAGCGCTTTCTCGGTTCCCCATCGAGCCGGGATGGAATGAAGTCCTTGACTCCGGTCAAATTCCAAATCTTGTAAAGCGTAGAGTATGTCAAAACCTGCCGTCCAAAAACACACGCCACCACCAATTAAAACGGGTAAAGCCTCTAGTCGTCCGGTTGTAGCTATCCAGGCGCCCATGGGGGCACAAGCAAGGGCTAATCCGAGGATTAAATGGCAAAAAGAGGTGAAGCGTTTTGTATAGGAGTAACCCAAGAGAATTATCAAAACGAGCGGTGCAAGTTGAAGGCATAAAGGATTTAAGGACCCAGCAGCTACAAAATATATAACGATTGAGGAAACTACCATTAACCATGCCGACTGTCGACTGAGCCTTCGCGCAGGAAGGGAGCGCACTTGGGTTCGGGGGTTAAGAGTATCTAGTTTTTGATCTACGAGACGGTTGAACCCCATCGCAGCAGTCCTAGCCCCAATAGCAGCAAGGAGCACCCATCCTAGGGTAGAAAATCTGGGCCAGCCACCTGAGGCTAAAATCAGACTCACTAATGCAAAGGGAAGGGCAAAAATTGTATGTTCGAACTTAATCATGCGTCCGAACTCTTGGATTGAGTTCCATAAAGTTTTCATAGGGTTAGTTGTACATTGCATCGATTTGCTTCTGGTACTTATTATTGACCACTCTACGTTCTGTCTCTTAT
>CAWULW010000115.1:0-3008 GCA_963923615.1 uncultured Holophagaceae bacterium | reverse complement strand
ATTCCTCTACGTCTCGTGGGCTCGGAGATGTGTATAAGAGACAGGCATAGGGTAGTCCTGCGGTTTCGAGTGAGCGCATGAATACCCGGAGATCATTATAAATTCCAGTTACAACAAATTCCGATTCAATTGACTCGAGCTCCAAATTTTTAGAAACGTCCTTAGTGGACCTACTGTATTTAATATTTTGAAGTCTAACGTTATGCATTTTTGATAATTTATGAAGTTCTCCGCTTAGAGCTAGATGGAGTTGGCTAGAAGGTTGATTTGGTAATAATCTCTGAATGCGTCCTAGGGTATCTTGGCCTTGGTGTATCTTTTCAGATAATTTAATTAGATTGTCTAACTGATTTTTTTTAACAAATGAGTCACTTATGGACTCTTTTTGCGCTTTTGTCCTACTTTCTAGAGTGCTGCGGAGCTGGGGTATGACAATGAAAACCAACAGTAGGCTGAAAACCCATCCTGTGATGCCAATTATGAGCTGTTTCGTAGCCGGATACAATTTTTCCATTAGCGAATATCTTTCTGGCTTTGGGCAGGGGAGACAATGGTGGGGAGAACATTTTTGACAGGAAGTGTCATTTCAAATTCCCAACCACCTTGGGATCCCTGATTTTCTCTCTCTAAAATTAGTTCCTTAAAGATTGAACTAGACCCGAGTTGCTGTATGAACTTGACTTTACCTTCTTCAGTTGTGGATTCTCCTTGAAACTTCAGCACAACTTGCTGATCCGCTCCTCTTGTTTTCTGGATATTTCTAAGTCTTACACCATCCGGCAAAGCTACCTCTAGTTCGTATAGTAATCGCGACCAAGGAATTGATTTTTCTTGTAACAGTTTCTCGGCCAATTTCCATTTGGGCGTTTCTCTCTCTAAGTCAAATTGTGATAATTGGCTTTGAACTTGTTTCATGTGGCTCAATGACTCTTTGATATGTTGAGTATTCTGAGAAGTTGCATAGGAAATATAGAAAATCTTGATAAGCAAAAAGAGAACTACTAGAGATACAAGAAATACCAAGGCAACTCCGGATAGCCAAACATACCTACCCCATTTGATCCGTTTGGGGTTCCACCACACAGTAGGGTTCAAAAAATTAATTTCAATTGGCTCAGGACACATGCATTGCCCCTGCATATATATTTTTGTTAAGTAAAATAGGACTATAGTCGTTAATGCGCCATGATTCGGGCGACCCGTAAGTGTATAACTTAGGTTTTTGACCCCATATGCGTTCTAGAAAAGCAAGAGTTGGATAAATTCTTTCTTGAGTTAAAGCCTGGAGATTCGAATCTTCAGACCACTGTCGGAAGAGATTAATGGAATCATGCCAGCCAAGCAAACTTCCGCGATAACAATCTTGTCGCGTGGGCGAGAGGCAGACTAGGCATGAAGGAACTTCCTCGCAGGAGGCAAAGAGTTGGTTTGCAATGGAGGACCACCTAGGAGATATGGATAGGACAGAGAACCCAAGAGTGGTAAGGCACTCATCGATATCTTCGATAAGTTCGGTTGACATTCCAGTTAGAATCCACCCTTTTTCATTTAAAGTGTTTGCGACCACCTTCTTTCGATCTTTTGAAGTAGAAAGCTGCTCATATCTCCAATTAAAAAAAGCTAATCGAGACTCAGTGTCAACTGGTAAATCATCAACAGGTTCAATGAGATATGAAGGAACAATAAAATCGTCAATTATCACCCTACAAGGGACGGGGGAAATATTTAATAAAGCTTTTTTAATTACTTCCCCAATGTTTGCAAGGCTTGAGGGATAATCAACCCCTTTAACTGTGACCTTTGAGGGCTCGATAAGGATTGTTTCAAATTTTATTTGATCCATAGAAGAACTCATTTGGGCTATTGATCTTTATTTTGTTGCATTTTTCTTAAAATTCTTTCTGCCCGATTTTGTCCCAAGTACCACCCCCAACTGAATAAGACTATACCGATCAAGAGGAAGAAAAGACTCTTAAAAGGGGGATCAGCTTTGGCCCACTCATAAAGGTGCAAGGAAACCTCTCCAAGGCAAGGATGAATATACATTTTAACCCCCAAAAGACCCTTTCCCTTCGAGGGGTCAGACGTGGTATGAAAATAGAAGGTGTTTTCTCTATTGTTCTCCCTTAATCTTAAAGATCTTGGAGTGTCCCCCTTTTGCGTCTCATTAGCATTGAACTTCATGGGTTTAAGTCATTCCCCGATACCCACAAATTGACCTTTAGGTCAGGCATGACAGGGGTAGTTGGTCCCAATGGATGCGGAAAATCCAATATTGGAGATGGTATTTCATGGGCTCTCGGAGAGCAAAGGCCTACCGCTCTACGAAGTAGCGAAATGTCTGAAGTTATTTTTGCAGGGACCCTTAAGCGCAAAGCTATGGGTTTCGCTGAGGTGAAGGTTGCCTTAGAAATGCCAGATCAAAATAATCCCTCTGCCATGAAAGAGACGATAATTTCCCGAAGACTATACCGTGATTCTAATAGTGAGTATCGGATTGACGGCAAAGAAACAAGACTGAGAGACATTCAGAATTTACTCATGGATACCGGCATGGGCACCAGGGCATACTCCTATATTCAGCAGGGCCAAATTGATTTAATTCTCAATAAAACCCCGCAAGATCGAAGATCTCTTATTGAAGAAGCTGCAGGTATCACTCGATATAGAGTGAGAAAAATTGAGGCGGAGCGAAGACTAGATGATACTCGATCCAATCTTCTTCGGCTCGATGATATTATTCATGAACTTACAAAGCAGATGGGAAATCTCAAACGACAGGCCACTCAGGCAAAAAAGGCTGTTGCTATCGATAATGAAATTCAGAAATTCCAGCGAATTCTTCTTGCAGGCCGCTGGGAAGATATCGAGAAGGCAAGAAGAGATATTCAAAAAGAACGTGATGAAATAGAGCGCCAGGTAGGTGAATTAACCTCCCAAGTGGCCGATAAGGTATCGGCGGTCGAAGGCCCTAAAGCTGCATTGGAGGGGCAACAAAATTCCCAAAA
>CAWULW010000114.1:0-3034 GCA_963923615.1 uncultured Holophagaceae bacterium | reverse complement strand
GAGATTCCTCTACGTCTCGTGGGCTCGGAGATGTGTATAAGAGACAGCCAGATTTATATTCAATAGTTTCTAATTGATTTATTCTTGCCTCAAGTGCTGACCTTATTACAAATGAATGTTTAGGGAGGCTTAGATACCATTTCATATATCCAATGTCACCGCAGTTTGCTATTTTAGTACCTTTTAATTTTCCAAAATGGAATTTAGCATCTTCATACGTTTCGTAGGGTATGTTCTTAATAAAGCACCCACACTCCTTGCACCATGCAGTAAGTTGATTGGACTTCATTATTGTTGCTACATCACCTACCGTATTGCAGTGCGGGCAATGGAGGGATGGTATAGGCTGTTTATTCATAATTATAACCTATTATACGTTTATTGTCTTCAAGTTCCTTAACTATCATTTTTAATGACATAAGCAAAGAATCTCTTTCACAATCACCTAAAAACTTAATCTCTATGATGTGTACTTCGACACCATTAAGTTCCATATGTGTACAAGATAAATCTTCAAATGTTATTTTTACAAATCCTCCGTGACCTGAATCACCTCCACCATAGCCTGTATGTTCAAGTGTTGTTCTTAATGTATTGCCTAAATAAAATTCTTGCGAAATAATTTTGGTTGGTAGTATTTTCATAATTTATTTTTAAAATGGGGCTTCGTCATTGTCATAATCTTCTTTATCTTCAGTTATTCTATATATGATAGGTTCTATTTTTTTTATTGGTGTACCATTATTAAACTTATTGGTGATTGGGTTATACCCATCAAGGGATTCATAACCACAATTGCCTGGTAACATTTTAATCAATACAGGGGAATTAAGGGAAGTAGGTCTGCCACCTGTTTCTATTTCTTTAACCTTGCGGACATGAATCTGATTAATCATCCATTCATCTTCTGAGTGTACTTTTCTGTGTATAGTCAAAAATTCATCAGCCTTATTAGCAAATTTAACCCCTCCTTCCGTATCTGCTTTCAGGGGTGGGGCTGGATTCCCGTGCGTATCCTTTTGCCGAGCAGACATTGTAACCACATGACAATTTAAGTATATTGAAATATTATTATTCTTACCAAAAGACCTTAGCATAGATGCCACTTCGTAATGGTATTCATGGGTGGAAAGTTTACTGCTATCCATAAGGTCTATTTTCAAAGAATTGTAAGGGTCTATTAATAATCCATCATATAGGTGAACTCTCATAAGTTTTTTCATCATAGCCATCACATCAGTTGGGGAATACATTTCCTCTGATTTAATAATTGTAAAATGTTCTTTGATAAATTGGTTTGCCTTATCAAAAAGAGGCTTGTTATATTTTAATTCTTGCAGGGGAGTATTTGTATAAAATTCTATAAGTTTCCTTCTCACATAGCCAGTCTTATTTTCATTTGCTAATACCGCCCATCGCCAGTCATGTCGTAAAGAAGCCAACAACATGAGATACCAAATAACCGTACTTTTCCCGACATTATCTGTACCATTCACAATAACAAAGTTACCACGCTTGAAACGGAAATGTTCATCGAGTTCCGATATACCAGTATCTAACCCTATTTCAAGAGTACCATCCATAACCTGATTAATATATTCCATTATTTCTTCCTCGTTTCCGATGAAAGACATATCAATATCTTTGGAGGTATGCTCTAATTCTTTTTCATATTCTTTGACATTGCGTTCTGATTCATATATAGGCATTGACTTACCATGAGAAATGGAAGCATTAATACCCTTAATTGCAGTATCAATATTAGCTATATCACGTTGCGAAATAGCATCGGTAAGTATTCTTACCGCTTCATTTTCCTGAATATAACCTCCTGCAATATAGCCGCCCATTAAGTTACCTGCTTTCAGGAGTGTGTCATATTTCTTGCCATCAGGAGCATTGGCTATCATCTTAACTGCCCGATTGATAATATTGTAATCGGTATATTGAGGCTCTTTGTAGGATAGGTTGGCTATTGTTTTATATTCTTTTGGGGCTTTGTATTCGGTAAATTCAACGGCATCAGTATTAATATAAATATCAGCATCAGCCGACATGAAACAAAGGCGTTCTATATTCTGCGAAGTGGTGTCTAAATTATCCAACCCGAACTTATCACAGAGAGCCAAATAATGACCCTTGTGTTTGTCTTTATCTTGCGGTATTCGGCAAATAACTTTTAAGCCATTGCCATTAGGTGAAATGAATGCCCCGTACACGAACGGAAACGTGGCTACATTCGCTTTAAATACTTCGGGTGTAGGTAAGTTATCAACGTCTATCGTGCAAAGCCCTGAATGCAATTTTAAATTAGCATCTCCTCTGCCTGAAAAAGTACCTGAAACCATAACTGCATAAAGTTTCTTTTTTGCCTCTGAATTTAGTTTCTTGTTTTCAGGTGTGTCTGTGGGTATCGCCCTCAGTCCGTCAATTTCATTTTGAAGTGAACATTTTTTTATTTTATCAAACAAGGTAAGTATGTGGACTTCCTTTGCCTCCGTAAAACCTGAAGCACCATGTATGAGGGTAACTTTTGGGTTGTATTCGGCACTCATTCAGGCTGTATTTCTGGTATGTAATTAGGATTTTCGGGGTGGGAGTGGAATAGTTTAGCGTAATTGGTAGAGTATGATAATTCGTAGTCTGTCAATCCCTTTTCCTGCCCAATCTCTTTTATTTTATCCTGTAGCTCATTTATATCATCATTCTCCCATTGTTTTTGATTGATATAAACCTCAAGATTTTTTCTAAACTTCAATTCAGGGGTGGCTTTCTTGTAATATTTTATATGCTCTTTAAGTTTTTCAATTTCATTAGGCTTCAGTTTCAGGAATCTTTCCTTTGCAGTTTTCTTGTTGCCTTTCCTATTATAGAATACCCATAGTTTTTCAAACTTTTTATCAATAGTTAATTCTACTTGTTCTTCCCCTTGCTCTTTCTCTTGTGTGGCAGGAGGTTCGGGAGGGGGCTCAAACCCCCCTTCGGTAGGGGGGGTAATAAGCCTGTCTCTTATACACATCTGACGCTGCCGACG
>CAWULW010000113.1:0-3041 GCA_963923615.1 uncultured Holophagaceae bacterium | reverse complement strand
GTGCTGGCTAATGCCTCACCAATTATAGAGCGAGCCGAGTTATGAGTACAAAGAAATAGGATGTTGTAGGTTTTCATACCTCGGCCTAAGCTTTCTTTAATTTAATTGTGCAGCAGTCTTTACCACCACAACAGTTGAAAAGCAGAAACTCCATCAAGTCCTCAACGACGTCAGCTCTAGGTCTGATGATTAGGTTTGTGCTTTGACACTCCCCCATAACAAGATTTGACTGAGGCACTTTCTTCAAATTAAAAGACAGCGTCGCTGAAGTAACATCCAACAGTTCACCATGCTGTGAGGGTCTTATTCCTGTATCACCTTTCTGAACAATCAATCGAAACACATTGAGTCGTGTCTCTTGACCAAGGGCTAAAAATACTCGAACAGCATCTGTATTTGTCATGCTTCCATGATTATCGAATTATGTGACAGGAGTATGACAGACTTCATACTTTCTTAACTATCTAAGATTTTGAAGTTCTACCGACTTATGAAGGAACTGTTTCCTAGCCCTACGTCGATTATCGGATATCAGAGCGCCAACCAGCTCAGTGGAGAACGGCTTGCCTGCGTCTAACTTATACCCTTTTCCATTCAGGGTCGCGGCTATCGATCTCATTGTCATACCCTGCTACGCGGGGGTTTAAATCCGATCAATTAAAGCCTGATGTTTTGGATTGATATTTATAAATAAATCGGACAGGGTATTTGTGGTGACCGTAATAGTCGCTGAAACCCTAAAATCAGCTCGTTTCGAAAGTCCTGGCAGAAACGGAGTAAGATTACTCCACCGTAACACTTTTCGCTAAATTCCTAGGTTGATCCACATCGCAATTTCGCCAAAGTGCGATGTGATAAGCCAATAATTGTAGGGGGATCATGAATATAACTGGGGCCAAATAAGGTTGCACTTCGGGTAATTCAAGGATGTACTTGGCTATAGTTTCTATACTCTTGTCGCCTTTTGTGACTAGTCCTAGTATTTGCCCATCTCTAGCTGCCGCTTCTTGCAGATTAGAGACCATTTTGTCATGGTGAGCATCTCGTGGTAATAGGGCGACAATAGGGAGTTTAGAATCAATCAGGGCAATAGGTCCATGTTTCATTTCTCCCGCAGGGTAGCCCTCGGCATGAATGTATGAAATTTCTTTGAGTTTCAAAGCCCCTTCCAAAGCGATCGGATACATAGGACCCCGACCTAGATAGAGGAAATCCCTAGATCCGTACCAGTCAGCGGCCCACTTTTTAATCTGTGGTTCAAGAAGAAGCGTCTGTTCGATATGAGCCGGAAGTTCGCGAAGTCCTTGGATAAGGTCAATTCGCATTGAATTTGACAGCGTTTGCTTGAGGTCGCTTAATTTCAAAGTCAGCAACATGAGTGCAATAAGTTGAGTGGTAAAAGCCTTGGTCGAGGCTACACCGATTTCAGGCCCTGCGAGGGTGAGTAAGGTAGCATCAGCAAGACGCGTGACCGATGAGCCTTGCATATTACATATGGCTAGTGTGATTGCTCCTAATCGTTTAAGCTCTTTGAGAGCAGCCAAGGTATCTGCAGTCTCACCGCTTTGGGTAATCATAATGGCTAGAGTGTGGTGACCTACAACGGCATCTCGATAACGAAATTCAGATGCGTAATCGACCTCCACAGGAATTTTTGAAAAAGCTTCGAGATAAAACTTTCCTATGAGTCCAGCATGCCAACTCGTTCCACAGGCCACAATCAAAACTCGTTCAACCTTCTTGAGGATGTCATCAGAGAGGCTCAATGCGAGGGGTATGGGTTCATCCCCGAGGGGGAGTCGCCCGTATAGGGTGTTGGAAATAGCCTGGGGTTGCTCGAAAATCTCTTTCTGCATGTAGTGATTGAATCCAATCTTTTCGACTGATTGAGGATCGTAAGCAATGTTGTGAATAGGACGAACAATCTCTTTGTTGTCTGAGGAGTAAATACGAATATGATCTTGTGAGATCTCGGCCCAATCACCATCTTCAAGGAAAATGATTTGTTGAGTATATTTGAGAAGAGGGATGGCGTCCGAAGCTATAAACATTTCTCCTTGTCCTATACCCAGAGCAAGGGGAGGGCCACTTCTAGCAACAAGAATCATTTGAGGATGATCTGCATGCATACATGCGAGAGCATAAATCCCCTCGATAGATTTTAAGGCTTCTGAGAATGCCTCTTGGAAAAGAAGCCCCTCATTCATCGATCTTTCTACAAGAAGAGGAAAGCACTCAGTATCTGTTTCTGATTTAAAATGAAAGCCTTCTGAGCCAAGTTGGGATCTTAGGGCGATAAAATTTTCAAAAATACCATTGTGAACAGTTACTATTTTGGCATTTTGACTTACGTGGGGATGTGCATTCTCTTCTGAGGGTCGACCGTGTGTAGCCCATCGAGTATGCCCAATTCCCACTTTAGAAGAATGTTTCGGATCGATCTTTTTAGCTAGGTTTGTTAATTTTCCACTCGAACGAATTAGATCGAAATATCCATTATGTATTAACGCTATGCCTGCGGAGTCATAACCTCGGTATTCGAGACTTTGAAGGCCCTCAAGAAGGACAGGCGAAGCCCTACGATGACCGATATATCCCACAATACCGCACATAGATTATGGACCTCAAAATCTTATCGTCTACTAAGATAGGTTTTTAAGCTCCGTGGTGTCGATGCCACATTTTGTGGTGACTCTATTTAGGGCAGGTTATTCGTGGATTCGAGGGAAAAGTAGGCTTCGGTTAACACGCTCTAAATTTCCTTCTAAGCCAACCAATCGCCAAGCTTCGACCATGGCAGCTCCAAGCCAAATCCATAGGATTCGTGGATCAACTGGAGTGCGTGCAATTTTTTCAAAAGAGATGTCTTTTTGCAGACCGTAAATAAACCAAACTACGACCCCAAATCCTATTACCAAGTAGCCCCACGTAATCCAATAAGGGCGAATACATTCTTTGATTTTCCATTTTAAGAGGAGATAACGATTTGAAATTTCTAGATTCTGTTCTCGAAAATTTAACTCGATTAGCCGATCTACAGA
>CAWULW010000112.1:0-3086 GCA_963923615.1 uncultured Holophagaceae bacterium | reverse complement strand
ATGAAGACCTAAAGATTAGACATCAGCGGTTGCATCTCCTCGCTCAACTCAAGTCACAATTCAGTTACATCGCCGATTTCACGAAATGGTAATCTTGCATATGCCTGAAAGTCTTCATCACGAACGTATTGCAATTATTGATTATGGAAGTCAATACACAAGGCTAATTGCCAGACGACTCAGAGAAATTGGAGCTTTTGGGCTTATCTACAATTCCACAGCTACTTTTGAAGAAATCAATGGGCCTGATCTTAAGGGAATCATCTTAAGCGGCGGCCCCAATTCGGTTTTTGATGGAGATGCGCCCGCACTTGATCCCCAAATAATAACCTCCAATCTTCCTATCTTAGGTATTTGTTATGGGCAGCAATTAATCGCCAAACATTTCGGAGGCCGGCTCCATCGATCAAAAGCAAGAGAATACGGTAAAGCGTCGTTGGAGTTATTAGGCCAAGATTCGATCATGTTTCAAGACCTCAAAACACCGCAACAAGTTTGGATGAGTCACGGAGATCATGTCGAATCCATTGGAGATCCTTTCCGTGTAGTTGCTCAGACACCTAGTGTCCCCGTTGCTGCGATGGAATCCCTGAGTCAAAAAATATTTGCGATTCAATTTCATCCTGAGGTCACTCAAACTGAGTCCGGCTTAATTATGCTCAAAAACTTTTGTAGTTTTTCAGGGATGCGTTGCGATTGGAGTTCCGAGAACTTTATTGAAGAAAAGATCGAGAACATTCGCAGGGAAGTGGGTAGTCATCGGGTGATCCTCGGTCTCAGCGGGGGGGTAGACTCAAGCGTGGCAGCCCTTTTGATGCATCGAGCCATCGGCTCACAACTTCATTGCATGTTTATCGATACGGGACTTCTCCGGTTAAACGAGCGGGCACAAATCCAAGAAAGCTTTAAGCCTTTTGATCTTCAAATACATTGGATTGATGCCTCAGATGAATTTTTAGAAGGCTTATTGAATATAACAGATCCAGAATTGAAGCGAAAAAAAATTGGCTCGATCTTTATTCAAGTCTTCGAGCGGGAAGCTCAAAAATTAAATGCTACTTTTTTAGCCCAAGGGACGACCTATCCCGATGTTATTGAAAGTCAAGGTATCGGGGGAGCTGTCCTAGTTAAATCACATCATAATGTGGGAGGCCTTCCTGATCGATTAAATTTGAAGATCGTTGAGCCGCTCAGAGAGTTGTTTAAAGATGAAGTAAGAGCCGTGGGCCGTGTTCTGGGATTACCCTCCCTAATGGTGGAACGACACCCTTTTCCTGGACCAGGACTTGCTGTCCGAATTCCTGGTGCTGTTGATCGCGATAAGGTTCGGATTCTTCAAGAGGCGGATGCCATCTTTATTCAGGAACTTATTGGGTCAGGATGGTATGAGCGAACAGCTCAGGCCTTCGTAGTCTTGCTCCCCGTTCAAACTGTCGGCATCATGGGTGACGAACGGACGTATGAATATATGTGTGCTCTTCGTGCCGTAACGAGCGAGGATTTTATGACGGCGGATTGGGCTCGATTACCCTTCGATCTCTTGGAGCGGATTGCTCAACGAATCGTCAATGAGGTCAAAGGAATTAATCGGGTTACTTTCGACATTACTTCCAAGCCGCCCGCTACCATTGAGTATGAATAATGATTCATCGAAGTTTTTGCTCTACAATCATGCTTTATTCAGTCACTTTTTTAAGGATAGACAATGCGCCACTTCTTTTATCTGGTTCTAACTTCTCTTTTACTAGCTTCTGAAACTCCTATGCTTGCTCCAATTAAAGTCACGGTATTGCCAATCAATTTGGCTCAGCATCAAATTGAGATACAAATGACCCTTCCTTCAGGATTTCTGAACGACGGTGGAACTTTGGCGCTGCCTTCATGGACACCTGGAAGCTACCTGGTTCGGGATTATGCCAAATTCGTAGATCAGGTCCGCATCATCGGTGGCGACTTTTTGGAGAAGTTAGATAAACAACAATGGAAAGTCCCTCCTCATCAAGGTGCTCTGACGATTCGCTATCGAGTCTACGGAAATATCATGAGTGTTCGAGAGAATTATATAGACGAATCGCAAGCGCATTTGATCGGGGCTAACACCTTTATGTATGCCCCGCAAAATCTAGATCGACCCTATGAAATCTCCTTTAAAGGATTTCCTAAATCTTGGAAAATTGCGTGTGGTCTCCTTAATAGCGAAGGCACCGTTCAGGCCCCTAATTATGATCTTCTTGTAGATTCACCGATCCAACTCGGCACGTTTCGTTTGCATGAGTGGGACAGTCAAGGCACTCGTTTTAAATTAGCAATCACCGGAGACCATAACGGAGATGAAAGTCGTCTCGTCCGTGATATTGAAAAGATCGCCAACGAAACTGGCAAAATCTTTGGCAGCTTCCCCTTTAAAACCTACGTCTTCCTTTTGGGTTTTTCTCCAAATAGCCGGGGTGGTCTCGAACATCTTCAAAGCACGTCACTTCTTAGTGATCCTTTCCGATTTGAGAAGGAGGAAGGTTACTACACCCTGTATCAACTCGTTGCGCATGAGTTCTTCCATGCATGGAATGTCAAGCGTATCAAAGACGTGGTCTTAGGACCATTTGATTATTCGAAAGAGAATTACACTAAGCTTTTGTGGTTCCATGAGGGCTTCACTTCGTATATGGAGCATCAAATCGTTAATCGAGCAGGGGTAGTCCCATGGAAATATTCGGTCAAGCAGTATGAAACATTATGGAGTCAGGTTGCAAATCATCCTGGTCGCGCAAATCAGACGCTAGAGGAGTCAAGTTTTGATACCTGGATTCGCTATTATCAACCGAATGAGTGGACTGAAGTCTCATCCATAAGTTATTACGATCACGGCGAACTAACCGGTTGGTTGATGGAGGGTGAAATCGTCGAGGGAAGTCAAGGTCGTTGGGGGCTCAAAGATCTATTTCGTGAACTTTGGATGCGCAATGGAACCCAAGGTATTTCGGATAGCGATATCCAGAAAGTATTCGAAAAACTTTCAGGAAAACCTGCTGGCCCATTCTGGGACTGTCTCTTATACACATCTGACGCTGCCGACGAAGGCTTAGGTG
>CAWULW010000111.1:0-3120 GCA_963923615.1 uncultured Holophagaceae bacterium | reverse complement strand
ACACCTAAGCCTTCGTCGGCAGCGTCAGATGTGTATAAGAGACAGTTTTAGAACCGTGCGGCGAGTTGACCACCTCACCTTGGTCCCACCTCCACCCCTGGTGCACAAAGATGCGCCCATTGATGCGAGAGCCCTTCGCACACATGACACCGACCTCCCTCGTCTTTTGGTATCGGTCCCCAAAACCTTCGGACCCGCTCCAGATCGCAATCGATTTAAGCGTGTCGCCCGACACGCATTCTTTCTCGCGCTTCAACAGCAAACACTTTCCCCCTCTTGGGTGGTGTGGGTACGTCCTCTCAGGCACACTAAAAGCACTACCCCTTCCATGAATCAAATGACCCAACATCTGGTGAGTCTTATAAAAGGATTGAGTTAACCATGCAAAATCGAAATATCCTTTGGTTCACTTTGGGAACAGTGGTGTTACTGGCAACCCAATGGTTGGTATCCAGTCGCTACGCGCCCCCACAAAGCCCCTCTGTGCCCCCAGAAGCTCCAGTGAAGGTCGCAACCTCTACCCCGATCCCCACTCCGACCACCACTCCAAAATCAACGCGCCCACTTTCTCCCGGGTACACTCTTACCGTCGCCAACACCGACCTTGAAGCGACCTTCCGTAAAGATACCGGTGCATTGGTTCAGGCTCGATGGCTTCGTGATGGCACCCTCTTTTTCCCCCATCAAACCACCTCAGGCACTGAAGACTTTATCGGCCTGGGAGAAGCCTCTAAATTGTTTGATGATTACCGCGCAGAAACCAACGCCAGTGGTACCGTGGTGGAATTCTATAACCCCGACGGCGATCAGCTGAAGTGGACCATTCCTTCACAAGGTTATGTATTAGAAGTTCAGGCGACCAGTCGCACTCCCCAAACTTTCAACCTCATCCCCCTGCCTGAAACTATCGGTCCTGTTGCTCAACTCGGTCGAGTGTTTTCCATAGAAGAAACCAAGGTTCACGAAACCCAATGGAGCAAAATTCTTACCGACCCCTTCTTTAGTTTTTTGGGAGCCGATCGATCAACGCTTCCTCCTCCTGCTCAACGAGTTGGTTTGGATGCAGGTCTTGAAAAGGGAAATCAAATTCAAACCAGTCATTATTTCGCCGCTATTTGGAAATCTATGTCGACCCCCGTTCTGTCCTCGTCCCAAGGATATAGCATTCAAACATCGCCCACGACTAGCGTACTCCAGCTCTACATAGGCCCGAAAGAACTCGGCGCTCTATCGGCTTTTGATGGTCCCGCCGCTCAAGCGGTGAGCTTTGGTTTTTTTGGCACAATCGCCAAATGGATGTTTTACATTTTAAAAGCGATCCATGAATACGTCGGGAATTGGGGCTGGTCGATTGTAGTGTTTACCCTAATTTTGAGAGGACTCTTGTGGTGGCCGAATACGAAGCAAACCATCTCCATGTTACGCATGAAGGATTTCGAACCCCACCAAAAAGCCATTCAGGCTAAGTATGAAAAGTACGGAAGCGACATGTCCAAAAAAGCCGAAATGCAACGTGAGCTCATGGACCTCTACAAAAAAAATAACCACAGCCCCTTTGGTGGGTGTTTGCCCATGCTCCTACAGATGCCCGTGTTGTTTGCTTTGTGGTCCATGCTTCAGGCTGTTTTTGAATTACGCAATGCTCCCTTCATAGGTTGGATCCACAACTTGTCAGCCAAAGATCCTTATTATGTTCTCCCTGTCCTCATGGGGTTGGGTATGATCGTTCAAACTGCTATGACGCCTGCGATGGGCGACCCCCAACAAAGAAAAATTATGATGTTTATGATGCCCGCTATGATGGTCTTCATTTTTGCCCAGTCCCCGGCAGGGCTCTGCCTTTACTACACCGTCTTTACCCTGATTGGGCTGGGCCAAACGTGGTGGGTGAAGCGCAACTATGTTTCCCAACCCATCAAGGTCTGAAGGCATTCCTCGACCTAGTCCCCCCGACGCAATGTCCCAACCCATTTTTGCTTCAGCCACGCCACTCCTTAAAAGCGCGGTTCATGTCATTCGAACCTCGGGAGACAATTTAGAGGCCCTGTTTGCTCCTCTGTGTGCTTTGCCTCCCGCAAGGCAGTTAGCAAGACGCGATCTAAAATGGACGAGCCCCAAAGGTAATTTTCACGAACGCGCCCTGGTCTTCTTTTCCCCGGCTCCGCAGAGCTATACCGGTGAGGACTGCGTCGAATTCCATCTGCATGGGAGCCCTTTGTTGGCTCAGCGTTTTTCGGACTATTTATTGACGCTTGGCCTCCGACTAGCGGAACCGGGTGAATTTACTCAGCGCGCTCTTCTCAATGGCAAACAATCCCTCTTAGCGGTGGAGGCGCTTCAGGAACTCATGGACGCCGACACCGATCTACAACTACAACAAGCCCAGGCGCATCAGGGGGGCCTCCCGGCTTGGGTGAAGGAGTTCCAGGACGAATTGGCGTCGTGGGTTGCTCAAGCTGAAGCTACTGTGGATTACGGCGAAGACGAAAATGTGTCCCTCGATGCCCTTGCGCTCAAGAGTTGGGCGACCGATTGGCATGATCGTGTGCACGCCGAGTATGACAAAGCTCAAGCGGCTCAGTGGATCAAACGGGGCATTCACCTGGTTCTTGTCGGTCGGCCTAACGCAGGTAAGAGTTCTTTATTTAATCATCTGCTTAACGATGAACGAGCCCTGGTCTCTAATACACCTGGGACCACCCGAGATTATCTTGAGGGTCGAACCGAACTAGGAGATGTCCCGATTGTTCTATTTGACACAGCGGGTATTCGGTACGAAGCCGAGCACATTGAGGCCGCAGGGATTCTGAAAATCCAAAAACTATTACTCGAAGCTGACATCATTCTCAATCTCATCCCTGCTCAAGACCCCACCTCTGATCCTGCAACCGAAAGCCTCATCCAGCCCTTTAGTGCGAAAGTGATGCGCGTGAGCACCATGGTGGATCAGGGCGCTCCACTCGTGTCGACCGATTGTCACATTTCACTTCACCCTCCTCGTCTCCAAGAACTCCAAGATCTCCTTCAGCGTCGGTTCCTAGGTAAGCACCGAGCGCACGAGTTGCGCCCAGCCTTTTGGCGTGAACGCCATCTTCAGTTGTTGTTGAATATCGAAGAAGC
>CAWULW010000110.1:0-3133 GCA_963923615.1 uncultured Holophagaceae bacterium | reverse complement strand
GGAATGGACTAATCTTTGAGTACGAGTTCCAAGACCTCCGCATTGCATACAGACAGCTTGCAATTTGGTTACAAACTCTGCCTTGGCCAGAAGCAGCGAGACAACAACAAATGGCTCTCCAAGATAATCTTGGTCGAGCCCTGCTAGAATGAGTCGGTGTCCTTTATCGGCCAGTGATCCTACGATTGAAACCAGTGTCTCATCGAAAAACTGAACCTCATCGATAGCAATCGTCTCTATCTGAGGATTAATTTTTTCAATGAGTTGTGCGGAATTATGAATTGGAATTGCTTTAAAGAGTCTTCCTTCGTGAGTCGAGATTTCCTCTTTCTTGGATCGTGTATCGAGGATGGGCTTGAAAACTTGAACAGGCTGCTTAGATATGACAACCCGATTAACACGTCGAATAAGTTCTTCAGACTTACCAGAAAACATAGGTCCGCAGACTAATTCAATGGATCCAGTTGTTTGGGAAATAGGCATTAGGTGGGCCTCAAAATGAAGGGGAGAACGATTGAGATTTGGAAGTCATATACAATACTACTAGGTGCAAAGCCATTCTGAAGTATCTAAAAATTGAGGTGTGTATGCTTAAAAAGACGGTCCTTTTGTGTTCCTGCTTTTTCATTGCGAATACCTTGTTCTCTCAAACTGGTCGCATTTTAGGTAAAGTAATAAATTCAAAGGGTGAGCGTGTTCCCAAGGCTAAACTTGTTCTCAGGTTAGCTTCTAGAAATTTATCAAAAACTATTGTCGCAGATGATAAGGGCAATTTCTTCCAGGTGGGTCTCGAGCCCCAACTTTTTGAAATTACTACCACGGCTGATGGCTATCAACCGACAAGGGAGCAAGTAAAGATTGATCTCTCTGAACCTGTGCAGATCGATATTAAACTCTATCGCCTAGGCGAAGAAAGACCATCCGAAATGGGGGGCGTTCGCTATGGTGCAACGGCCGTTCGAGATGTACAAAACGAAGCATTTGTTAAAGACGAAGATGCAGGGAGCGCTGCTATCTCTGACCCGGCTATGAAACTTGATGCTGAGTCACGTGAGCTTTTTAATCTAGGTTTACCATTCTATAAAGAAAAGAATTATAAGGCCGCTGTTGAACTATTTTCAAAGGCTTACCAAGGAATGAACTCAGCTGTGGAATCCATGAAAGAGGAGAGCGCTAAGAATGAACTTTTAACGCTTTTACCAAAAGTCAAGAAAGCCTACGCTATTTCGCTATACAACGCAGGGTCAACCAAAGAGGGCGCGGTACTGTTAGCTGAGATTGCGGACTCAAATACCGATAACAAGAGTAATGCAGATATTTTCGATATGCTCGTTCGGCACTATGAATCTCTTAAAGACAACAACAATGCGGCTAAATATCGGGCCGCACTTGAAAAAGCTGTAGGCCCTAGGTCCGACTTAGCCTATAACGATGCGGTAGCTGCTTTTAACGAAGGTAGGTCATCCGAGGCTCGAGCTAAAGTCTTGAAAGCGATCAGTGCGGACCCAAATTTTGCTGAAGCATACTGGCTACTTGGGATGATAGAGTACGGGAGTGGTAATATTGGTGCTGCAAAAACACACTTTAAAAAATATTTAGCACTTGAACCCAATGGAAAATATGCGAAAGATATCAAACAAGAATTGGGTGGAATGTAAATTAGATTGTAATTCGGAGTGCAACTGGACAATGATCGGATCCTAGATCGTCCGATAGAATACGGGACTCTTGTACTGAATCTACAAGACTCTTGGTGATTAGGAAGATATCTATTCTCCATCCTGCATTTCGAGAACGAGCACCAATTCGATTGCTCCACCATGTATAGATTTCTCGAGTATGCGGATTAAGATGTCGGTGGATATCCACAAGCCCCAACTTGAGGTAGCTTTTAAAGTCTTCCCTTTCTTCATCAGTAAATCCAGGACTGTATTTATTTGCTTCAGGATTATGGAGATCAATAGTCTCCGGTGCAACATTCAAGTCACCCACTAGAATGATAGAGCGGCCCAAAGATTGATGATATTGAACCCTTTCAATGACAGATCTTGAAAAGAATCTTTTATAATTCAGTCGTTTTAATCCATCAGATGCATTTGGAAAATAGCCCGTCAATAACAAAGTATTCCCAAAAACACCTTCAATTAATCGACCTTCTCGGTCGATCTCTGGGATATCCATGAACATATTGTTGGTTAAATTGAGTCCCTTCCTAACCAATAAAGCTGTTCCTGAGTAACCTTTCTTGATTGTGCATGGATGCCAAATCACTTGGTATTCGTTTTCAATCAATTGTCGTGTTTTAAGATCAATTTCGTCCCATTCACATCGTGTTTCTTGAAGGGATAAGATGTCGGGGCTTCTTAATTCAAGCCATTCTATGAATCCTTTCTTTAAAACGCTACGGAATCCATTGATATTCCAACTGAAAATCTCTAAGGCAGACATGATTTGATGCTATCGAATTACTTGACCAGGCTTTGCACCGATAGGGGCCTCTAAAAGAAGGGGTAAACTATCCTGGCCGGAAGCTGCCATCACCATACCTCGACTTTCTTTACCCATTAACATCCGAGGAGCAAGATTGGCAATCACAACGATTTGTTTGTGGATGAGAAATTCGGGCTCATAGACCTTTCCAATTCCCGCCAGAATCGTTCTCGATTCAATGCCAAGGTCAACTCTGAGCTCTATTAATTTGTCGCTTTTAGGCACTCTTGTGGCCTCCAAGATGAGGCCTACCCTTAAATCCAATTTAGTAAATTCTTCAAATGAAACTTCCGGTTTGAGAGTATCGATTTGAGGCGATCCCGATGATTGGTTGTGGATTTCATTCATAGACTCTCCTGAGGTTTCTCGATACGTTGGAATAAAGGTCTAAATGTAGAAAGACGTTGGGGAAGAGGCGCATCTAAATGGAGATTGATAAGTTTAATCTGCTGTAAAGGGTCTGAATAGCCAATTTGTCTTAACATTGATAGGGACATTTCAGGCATCACTGGGTATAGGAGAACTGCTGTAGTTCTTAGAGTCTGGACCAATGTGTAGAGGCAATCATTTACCTCTAGGGCATTCTTATCATCCTTGGATAATACCCAAGGTTTTTTTTCTGATATGAAGAGGTCTGCCAGCT
>CAWULW010000109.1:0-3197 GCA_963923615.1 uncultured Holophagaceae bacterium | reverse complement strand
ATTCCTCTACGTCTCGTGGGCTCGGAGATGTGTATAAGAGACAGAAGTAGAAGCGACCACTCTAAGGTCCGTTGCAAAAGGTGCCCGAAGAGCTAATATGTCTAGACACTTCTTTTCCAAAATGATTTCACGAGCATCGATTGATCGGTCTAGGTCAATCACCTTTAGGCCCAATGATGGATCCCGTTTAGCGTAGCAATCTCTTGTCAATTCCACCATTCGTTCAACTTCACCCGCCATAATTGCTAATTGCGATCGCAAGTCTTGTAATTCTTCATCGAGATGTATTTGGTTCATCCGAACCTCCCTGAAATATAATCCTCAGTCATTTTAACTGCAGGATTGGTAAAAATCTTTTCTGTTTTATCTACCTCGATCAGTTTGCCGAGCCAAAAAAACGATGTATAGTCCGATACCCGTGCTGCTTGTTGCATATTGTGAGTTACGATTATGATCGTGTATGTCTTTTTAAGTTCAAAAATTAACTCTTCAATTTTTGTTGTGGCTATAGGGTCAAGAGCGGAGCAGGGCTCGTCCATTAATAAAATTCTAGGTTTCACACAAAGAGCCCTTGCTATGCATAATCTTTGCTGTTGGCCTCCGGAGAGGCCCATAGCATTTTCGTCTAAGCGGTCTTTGACCTCGTCCCACAAACCAGCATTTTTAAGACTCTCTTCAACTGCATGTTGAATATATTTCTTATCAGATATTCCTGAGATTCTTAGCCCATAGCATACGTTTTCAAAAATGCTTTTGGGGAATGGATTTGACTTCTGGAACACCATACCAATATCGCGTCGAAGGGTAATGACATCGCAATCTTTATCGTAAATATTGGTGTCATTGACGATAATCCTTCCAAGTGTGCGGGCCCCAGCAATTAAGTCATTCATGCGATTAATCGATCTTAAAAGCGTACTCTTACCGCACCCCGAGGGTCCTATTAAGGCCATTACAGAATTCTTAGGAACGGATAAATTAATATCAAATAGAGCTTGGGTTTGGCCGTAAAAAAAATTAAATTCTTCGATAGATATGACATTCGGAACTGTGCTTAGAGAAGCGTTAGGGTTGATAGTTGTGTGTGGTATAGCCATGAGTTCAGATACTCCTAGTTAAAAGGTGCTTCCGCCAAGAGCTTTTCGTGCTTTTTTTCTAAGAATCAAAGCTGCGAGGTTAAGAGTGATAACAATCAAAACTAATAATAATGCTGTCATGAACACCATCGGCTTCGCCGCCTCACTATTAGGGCTCTGAAAACCTACGTCAAAAATATGAAACCCTAGGTGCATAAATTTCCGATCCAAGTGAATGAAAGGCCATGTTGAATCTAGAGGCAACGAGGGCGCTAACTTGACCACTCCCGTGATCATCAAGGGAGCTACTTCTCCAGCCCCTCGAGCCATAGCTAATATAAAGCCAGTTAGAATTCCAGGTGTGCATCCCGGAAGCACAATGTTTGTTATGGTCTGCCACTTTGTTGAGCCTAGAGCCAGGCTTGCTTCTCTTTGCGATCTCGGAATCGCAGCAATGGATTCTTCTGTGGCAACAATTACCACTGGTATAGTCAAAAGAGCTAGCGTTAACGATGCCCAAAGGATTCCTCCTGTACCAAAAGTTGGAGCGGGCAGAGCCTCAGCATAAAAATAACGATCGATTGAGCCTCCGATACCGTATACAAAAAAACCTAAGCCAAAAACACCAAAGACAATAGAGGGTACGCCAGCTAGATTGTTAACTGCAATACGAACAGATTTTGTAAGAAAGTTATTTCCCGCGTATTCCTTGAGATATATAGCAGTAATGACACCCAAGGGTACAACCAAGATGGACATAATGAGTACCATGAGAACAGTACCAAAGATAGCCGGGAATACGCCTCCTTCTGTATTGGACTCTCTAGGTTGGCTGAAGATAAATTCATTAATTCTCGAGATAAATATCCTTGATTTATCCCAAAAATTTAAATTATTGGGCTCAAAATACCTGACAATACTTCGGACCTTAACTGTGTGAATACGCCCATCATCAATCTTTACCTTTACGATAGGTTGATTAATCAAGGCTTCTACTTTTTCAAGTTGACTCGCCATAACTTGATATTCGGACTCTAGCTCACGGTTCTCTCTTGTGATATTTTCCCGTAATTCAATATTCATTTCAGATTTAAGGGCTAGCCTGTTGGCTTCAACTTTTTCATTAATCGTTCCGATTCGAACTTTCCGAATATCAATAACTTGTTTTCGAAGTTCAGATGTCTTGTCGAGTATAGATTGGGGTATAAGATTATTCTTAAGAGGAAGTTGGTATTCTGGAGTCACAAGATATTCAAAGCGACCAATGAGATAACCGTACTCTTCTCGCTCAGTTAGGACGACGTCTTTGGGGTAATCGATCAATTTAATACCCGAAGTCTCAATCCACTTGAAATCGATACCATTCAAATCACGATTTCCAGTTCGTAATTGATATTTTGCGGTGTCGTGTAGCGTTTGGGGTTCGAATTTAGTGATTATCCCTAATACTTTAGATCCGTCATTAAGTTCGATCTGAGCGATAGGTGCGGGCCAAAATGCTCGAAGACCTTCCCTTCCTATGAATAAGACAAGTCCTACAATCATAATTAAAGCTATCGACAAGAAGGATCCGCTTAACCATATAAACGGCGATCCATTTCTTAGCAAGGCTCTGAATTTGGAGATCATAAGGATTCAAACCGTCTTCTGAGTCGCGACGAAATTAATTCTGCGATAGTGTTTAAGAAAAAAGTGAAAACAAACAAGAGTAACGCTGAAAGAAACAAAATTCTGTAGTGTGTACCTAAAACAGGGGCTTCCGGCATTTCGACTGCAATGTTTGCAGCAAGAGATCGTAGACCATTAAAAGCGCTCCAATCCATGATGGGCGTATTGCCAGTCGCCATCAAAACAATCATCGTCTCTCCTACCGCCCGGCCTATTCCAATCATAATGGCACTGAATATCCCCGGGCTCGCTGTTGGTAAAACGACTCTCCACGCGGTTTGCCATAAGTTTGCACCGCATGCCAAACTTGCAGATGTCAAAGATTTCGGGACAGAGGAAAGAGCATCTTCGGAAATCGTGTAAATAAGTGGGATGACTGCAAAACCTAAAACAAATCCAAGTACCAAACTGTTTCGTTGATCAAAACCTATTCCATAGTTAGAAAGTATATGC
>CAWULW010000108.1:0-3205 GCA_963923615.1 uncultured Holophagaceae bacterium | reverse complement strand
GTATGGGCTTTTCGCTAGGAGCCGATATTACGCTCGATCAAAGTTGGATCCTTCGAGCTGGATTTTCTCAGGATCAATCAACCCTCTCTGATGCCTATGTGAATCCGGTTCTTGGGGGTTCAGCCAGTGCAACGTTCTCTGCGGGCTTGAGTTACATAGGATTGGGTGGAGAGTGGAGTTTGGGTTATCAACTTCGGCAATCTCGCGATGTCGAGTCGAGGACACTAGACGGTTCCTGGAACGTAGGTGGATTTACTCCAACAGGAACTCCCGTAGGACTCGAAGGCATGGGTCACATGATTGCTGTTGGCTACAAGACTCGTTTCTAAATTATGAAATTCTTGGGACCTCACGCCTGCGAGGAAGCACTACAGCGAGGTCAACTTCATACGCTTTGGATCTCATCAACCATTTGGGACCGTGTCAGGCCCTTTCGTCAAATTGCTCGGAAAGCACGAGTAGTCATTCATCAAGAACCTCCGGAAGCTTTGGATCGAAAATCTCATGGAGTGCGACACCAAGGCATGATTGGTGAAGGCTCAGAAATTGATTATGTCGAGCTCGATTCGTTTTTTTCTTTAATACCCGTCAAGAAAGATCATGTTCTCTTGGTTGCCCTTGATGGAATCATGGATCCTCAAAATTTAGGAGCAATTCTGAGAACATGTTCGGCGGCTGGAGTCGACGGTGTTATCCTCCCGGAACGTCGCTCTGCAAGTATCACTGAATCAACTATTCGAGCAAGCGCCGGAACAGCAGGCCAAGTGCCGATCGCCCGTGTGACTAATTTAGGTCGTGCTCTCGACGATCTTAAAGCTGCGGGTGCTTGGATTTATGGTTTATCGTCGGGTAATGAAACAATCAATTATCTTAGTGAAACTTTTGATCGACCCCTTGTTTTAGTCGTAGGCTCAGAAGGAGAGGGGTTGCATCAAAAAATTAGTGAGCGTTGCGATCGGCTGCTCCATATTCCCATGCCTGGGTTCACCGAGAGTCTCAACGCCTCCGCCGCGACAGCTATAGCCCTTTTTCGGGTTCTTGCCGTAAGGGAAAAGAGCCCATAAAGAGTGGGTCGGACCCCCCTCAAAGTCGTTTTTTCCTTGAGGAAGTGTGGGCTAAGTGCTATATTTTCTATTCCCCGCAAGGGAAATTCTGACTTCAGTTCAGAATAATTCTTGGAATCTTCGAGGAGATTCCAAAGTGGTTTTTTGCCCTATCTTTCGATCATGCCCTTCCAGAAGGCGCAATGCCGAGATGGCCGAGTGGTTAATGGCAGCAGACTGTAAATCTGCCGGGCTGACGCCCTACGGAGGTTCGAATCCTTCTCTCGGCACCATTAATAAAACTTCTTGCGTTGTGCATCAGGCGGGAATAGCTCAGTTGGTAGAGCGTCAGCCTTCCAAGCTGAATGTCGCGGGTTCGAACCCCGTTTCCCGCTCCATCGCTACTAAGTGTTATGGCCCACATAGCTCAGTGGCAGAGCACTTCCTTGGTAAGGAAGAGGTCGCTGGTTCAATCCCTGCTGTGGGCTCCATTTAATCCCTTATCAATCTATTCGTTTTTTTCACTTTTATTTTTTTTAGGAGGTCCCTGTGGCCAAAGAAAAATTTGATCGTTCTAAACCCCATATCAATATCGGCACCATCGGTCATGTCGACCATGGTAAGACAACGCTGACGGCAGCTATCACTTTCGTCCTTTCTAAAAAATTCGGAGGTGAAACAAAGTCCTATGAACAAATTGATTCTGCTCCTGAGGAAAAAGCTCGAGGTATCACAATCAATACTGCCCACGTGGAATACCAGACCGAATCTCGTCACTATGCCCACGTTGACTGTCCCGGTCATGCCGATTATGTAAAGAACATGATCACCGGTGCTGCTCAAATGGACGGTGCAATTCTTGTTGTGGCTGCGACCGATGGTCCAATGCCCCAAACACGCGAACATATTCTTCTAGCTCGACAAGTGGGTGTTCCCGCTATGGTGGTGTTCTTGAACAAGATGGACATCGCTGATCCTGAGTTGGCCGATCTTGTAAAAGAAGAAATTCGCGATTTGCTGAAATCTTACCAATTCCCTGGCGACGAAATTCCAATCGTTGGAGGATCAGCTCGTGAAGCCCTCGATGCAATTGCAGCTACGGGTAATCCTGACGATCCCAAGTGCAAATGCATCCTAGATCTCATGGCTGAAGTAGACAAATACATTCCAACTCCCAAGCGTGATATTGATAAACCTTTCATCATGCCTGTGGAAGACGTTTTCACCATCACAGGCCGAGGAACTGTGGTGACGGGCCGTATTGAAGCCGGTATTGTGAAAGTCGGAGAAGAAATTGAGATTGTCGGTCTCAAACCTACAGAAAAGTAGGTTGTGACCGGAGTTGAAATGTTCCGAAAGAGCCTTGACGAAGGTCAGGCTGGTGACAATGCGGGTATTCTACTTCGTGGTGTTGAGCGTAAAGACGTTGAACGAGGCCAAGTGCTTGCCAAACCTGGAAGCATCACCCCTCACACTAAATTTACCGCTCAGATCTACGTGCTCACCAAAGAGGAAGGTGGACGTCATACGCCTTTCTTCAATAACTATCGCCCCCAATTCTATTTCCGAACCACCGATGTGACTGGCTCGATCAAACTAGAAGCAGGCCGAGAAATGGTGATGCCGGGTGACAACATTACTTTGGAAGTTGAGTTAATCGCTCCTATTGCTATGGACAAAGGCCTCAAGTTCGCTATTCGTGAAGGCGGACGTACGGTCGGCGCCGGTAATGTGAGTAACATCATCGCTTAAATCGATCCTTATCCCTAATTTCGAGGTTTAACGTGCGCGAAATCATTACCCTTCAGTGCCAAGAATGTGGTGATAAAAATTACACCACGACTAAAAACCGAAGGACTCACACTGAAAAGATTGAGTTGAAGAAATATTGTCGTCGACTCAAGCGCGTCACGGTTCATCGCGAGTCTAAAGCCTAGGCTCGCGATGCAACCTCTCCCGGGTATTCTCGTTGGATTTCTAGGGGAGTAGCTCAGTTGGTAGAGCTTCGGACTCCAAATCCGACGGTCGCGGGTTCGATTCCTGTCTCCCCTGCCAACCCACCGCAAACACGGAGCAACATTTGATTTCTTCAATTAAAAAACAAGCCACAGATTTTATGGAAGAACTTGGTCGTGTTGATTGGCCCTGTCTCTTATACACAT
>CAWULW010000107.1:0-3220 GCA_963923615.1 uncultured Holophagaceae bacterium | reverse complement strand
ACGTCTCGTGGGCTCGGAGATGTGTATAAGAGACAGGAACAAGGGGGATGTTTTTTTGCTGCCCATTTAAAGACCTTCAGATGAGGTTTATATTACTTGATTAATCTTTACCCATATAGGGATACCTATAATTTGTAGGAGGACGAAGGTTTTCTTTAATAGTTCTGGGGCTGATCCATCTGAGTAAGTTCAACATCGATCCGCCCTTATCGTTGGTACCACTAGCCCGAGCACCTCCAAAAGGCTGCTGCCCAACCATGGCACCAGTAGGCTTATCATTCAGATAAAAATTACCTGCGCTGTATCGGAGTCCCTGAGTAGCCTCTTCAAGAGCTGAGCGATCTTGTGCAAACACTGCACCCGTGAGTGCATAGTGTGTAGATTGATCCACGATAGAGAACATCTCTTTCCATTGGGCATCAGGATAAACATAGATCGTGAGAATGGGACCAAAGAGTTCAGTACACATAGTCGAATACTTAGGATTATCGGTAAGAATAAGCGTTGGGCGCACGAAATAACCTTGTCGATCATCACAAGTTCCCCCTGCTAAAATACGAGTTCCATTCGTCTGCCGAGCTTGTTCAATCGCAGCTTTATGGGAGGCAAAACTTGGAGCATCAATAACGGCACCCATAAAATTAGTAAAATCAGAAACGTCCCCCATCTTGATTGACTCTACTTGTTCTATTAATTCAGTTTGGATAACAGTCCAGAGGCTTTGCGGGATATAGGCTCGGCTTGACGCTGAGCATTTTTGACCCTGATATTCAAAAGAACCCCTCACTAACGCTGTGATCAGGGCTTGGGGGTCTGCAGAAGGATGGGCTAAGACAAAATCTTTTCCGCCTGTTTCACCTACTAATCTTGGATAATCACGATATTCATGAATCCGGTCCCCTACAGTTTTCCACATAGTCTGAAAAACGGAGGTAGACCCGGTGAAATGAATTCCTGAGAGATGCCGTTGTTGAAGAATCTGTGATCCGATTTGTGCTCCTGAGCCATAAACCAAGTTGATGACTCCGTCCGGTAGACCCGCTTCTGTTAGGAGCTGCATTAAATAATGAGCGCTTAAAGTTGAAGTTGTCGCAGGCTTCCATACCACCGTATTTCCACAAAGGGCTGGAGCGCAAGACAGATTCGCCGCAATAGACGTAAAGTTAAAAGGAGATACAGCAAAAATAAAGCCTTCGAGAGGTCGATGGTCAAGACGATTGTGTACGTCAGATGTGGAGATCGGTTGGAGCTGGAGTGCTTTTTCGTAAAAGTGTGCATTAAACCGAAAGAAATCGATTAACTCACAGGCTGCATCGATCTCCGATTGATGGACGGTCTTACTTTGGCCCAACATTGTGGCTGCATTGATACGATCACGCCAAGGTCCAGCTAAAAGATCTGCTGCTTTCAAAAAAATTTGAGCTCGCTTATCCCATGGCCACGAAGACCACTCGGCATGAGCTTTGAGAGCAGCATGGATGGCTGATTGAACCTCGGCTTCACCCGCTTGATGGTAGTGACCGACGACATGTTGGTGCCTGTGGGGCATAACGGCCTGACCGGTGCGGCCTGTTCGAACGGCTTTACCACCAATCCATAACGGCATATCAATCTGCTCGGAGGACATACTAGCCAGGGTGGCCTCAAGCGTTTGGCGCTCCGGACTCCCCGGTTGATAGTCTTTTACAGGCTCATTGATAGGTTCTTGAATCTTATATTGTTCGGGCATATAACATGACCTTTCCAAGGAGATTTTAGATAGATCCCTTGAGATGCTTTGAGGCTTTGAACGTGACTTTTTTTCGAGCGGGTATAGCAATTTGTTGGCCCGTCTTAGGGTTGCGGCCAATTTTTGGTTTCGTATCACGAACCTCAAGAATACCGAGACCAAAGAGGTTAACTCGGTGCCCTGCTGTGAGTTCCACAATCATTTTGTCTCGAATCCGATCTAATATGAGTCGAGCTTTGACTTTAGAAATATCTTGCTCATCGGCTAATCGAGAAGCTAGATCAGCCATTCCTATGGTTCGATTGAGTACTTTGGTCATCTTGAGCTCCACTTACAAGTTATGCTTTTTCATTCTCTTGGAAAGGAACTACCTCCACTTCGATGGAGGCGGTAATACCCGAATATATTTTTACTTCGACAGAATGCACGCCTAAATCCTTGATCCGACCTGCATTGATTTGATGTTTGTCAATTTTAAAACCTTTTTGAAGGAGCAAGGATGCGACCTCAGCGTTTGTGACACTTCCAAACAAATGGCCGTTCTCTCCTACTTTTTTGGAAATAGTTACTTTAATATTGGAAAGCTTGGTCTTAATCTGTTCAGCTTCAAGAACTTCTGTCGCACGAATTTTTTGAGCTTTCTCTTTTTCTAATTCGATTTGGCGCTTATTACCTGATGTAACTGGGATACCAATTTTTCTAGGCAACAAAAAGTTACGCGCATATCCCGGCTTCACATTGACAATATCTCCCCGGCTTCCCAAACTAATGAGATTTTCAATTAATAAGATTTCCATAAATCCCCATCCTTCGTTAGAAGAGTCAGCGCTTAGGCGTTGTTCCAATTTGGTTAGGCAATCTCTGAATTGCCAAAGAGAAAATCTCTCTGTCCCTCATGAGGTTAGACTCAAAGTCTATTCTAACCTAAAAGCATTAATGAAAAAAGGACTCCACGACATCAGCAACTTCCTCCCGTTGATGATGGGTCATCTCAGGATAGACTGGGATACTCACAACTTCCTGAGCTGCTAATTCTGCATGGGGGAATGCACCATGGGGCTTCCCCACATAGGCAAAACAAGGTTGCTCATGAAGACACAAAGGATAGTAAATCGCATGGCCAATTCCGTGTTGATGAAGATGGGCTTTGAATGCATCACGTTGACCATTTTTTATTCTTAGCGTGAACTGATTATAAATATGTCGGCCTTGGGGGATCCTAAATACAGGAAGTTCAATGCGATCCCTATCGAGATGGGCAAATCGGTCTAGATACCAAGCGGCATTTTGAATTCGTCCCTCGTGCCAAGACTCTAAATACTTTAGTTTTGCTCGAAGCACCATGGCCTGAAATTCATCGAGTCGGCCGTTGATGCCCACTTCATGATGGATATAGACAGGCTCCATGCCATGGACACGAAGCCTCTTAACTTTTTGATAAAGATGTTCATCTTGAAGAATTGTAGTGAGTCCTGCATCACCAAAAGCACC
>CAWULW010000106.1:0-3238 GCA_963923615.1 uncultured Holophagaceae bacterium | reverse complement strand
CTACGTCTCGTGGGCTCGGAGATGTGTATAAGAGACAGGGCTCATCTAACGCTCGGACTTCGGCCCCAAATGACTCAATGACGCTTTTCTTGAAGTGGGGGGTTGATGAAGGAAGATACACAATTGCCTTTTTGTTAAAACATATTGCTGCATAGGCGACTCCAATGCCATGATTACCGCCACTGAAAGCCACTACTGTTGAGGCTGAGGACATCGATATTTTACTGAGAGCGCCTCTCAACTTGAAACTTCCTCCTATTTGGAGGAATTCAAGTTTAAGCAAAACTTTCTGTGTTTTGCCGTGATGATTCACGTCGGCTTCTAGGAGAGGGGTTCGGCGAATAAACGGAGAGATCCGCTCATACGCCTTATGAATTTCTATTAATTCTGTGTCCATCTCCAGAATCCTTATTTCTTTATTCGAGCGAGCACATGATGAAATAGCATATCCAAGGCGGTAACATTTTCTACCCCGACGGGGACGATAATATCCGCCCATCTTTTACTAGGCTCAACAAATTCGAGGTGCATGGGCCTTACACTAAATTCGTACTGCTTTATCACGCTTTCTAAAGTTCGTTTACGTTCATTCATATCACGATTGAGTCTTCGTATTAGCCTAATGTCTGGGTCGGTATCAACAAATACTTTGACATCCAATTGATTTCTAATTTCGGGTAATGCAAAAAGAAGTAGGCCTTCCAAGATAACAACTTCTTTGGCATTCATAGGAACATCCCAGCCCTTACGATCCGATACGGTGAAATCATATAGGGGCTTTTGTATTGTTTGACCCTGTTTAAGTCGCGAGAGATGATTAGCCATTAATTCCACATCGAGCGCTTTAGGATGGTCATAATTAATAGGATCCGGTGCAAATTTGACCTTATTAACTTCTTTGGGATTATAGTAAGCGTCCAGATCTAAGAGAGTAGGCGACACCTCTTGTTCGATCAATTTTTGGAAGAGTGCTTTAGCAACAGAAGTTTTACCACTCCCAGATCCACCCACAATTCCGATGAGCCACGGTTGGTTATTCACAATAGAATCTCCACATACTATCTTACCCCTGAGATCGATATACTTCAGAGTATGTTCCTTATCAAGCACTCTAAATCTCTACTCACCTTGGGGCTGTTGGTTTCAGCAGGCTGCTCCCCCAATAATGCACAACTTCTATTAAACCAGTCCAAAGGCCTTATTAACGAGAACCAATATCATGCAGCCCAAATCCTATTGGAGCAAGTCATTGCAGAGAATCCGAATACCGATGAGGCGACCAAGGCTAAAGCTGAACTCTTTTTTGTAACGAAAAGGCTTCAAAAAGAGTTTGATAATCGGATGTCAGATACAGAAAGATCTATGACAAAAATTGTGGGAGCAGTTGAACGTTACCGTACGGACAAGAAAAAACTTCCTGCCACTCTTAAAGATCTATACCCCTATTATTTGAATCCAATTCCTTTGGACGGATGGGGGCATCCGTTCTTCTACACACAGAGAGTAGAATCTGCCAAGTATGCCTATCGAGTCTTTTCCTTCGGGGCTAGATCCAAACCAATCCCTTTGGACCAACTGGACCCCTCCTTGATGAAGGATGCCCTAACCCCCTAGTTGAATCTTAACTTTGCTTTAAGTATCCCCAGTGCTAGTTTCCAAAATGTAGGTTTAGGCGGTTTGATAGGATTTAACTGGCAAAAATGACAAAACCTTCTAAGAATATTTTGGTCGCCTGACCAATGAAGATGACCGGCTAAAAAAAATGCGTTAGGAGAGTACACCCCCTCAAGAACTGGTCTTAGATAATCTTCAGGGCCCCATAAACTAGTCGAGGATGGTGTAGAAGGTTTGAGGAGACCTACCTCAATAGATTCGTGGCTATTGCCTACTTGAATGGCTATGACTTCGTCTAAGGGTCTACCTGAGTGCAAACGATTAATACGTTTAAAGAGTTTGGGGAATCTTTGGAAAAGAGAAAGACTTCCTTCAACTTTGATCTTACCCTCCAGGTAAGCGCTCAGGCCATCGAGTCGATTTTCAGAAATAGCAATCCAATCATCTGATGCAACCCGAACTGTAACATCAGGTTTTTTAGTCTGTCCTTGGTTAATTGAAATCTTTTCATCTTCAATAGATACCTGAAATGTTTCATGTTCTTCCTGTCCGCAAATAAAAAGATAAGTAGCTGTTAAACCTACGGAACGTTCCGGGCGAAAGAGTTCGGGCATTCGCTGAAACACTTTTTCCAAAGACATGATGAAAGCCTTATACTAATTCCATTATAGTGAGATGTTCTATGCTTAACTCTGCCTTCTTTTGTCAGTGGTGCGGCAAACAAACCAATTTAATTTGGGTACATGGTCATGGTCAATGTACTTCTTGCGGAATTAACACGCACGAATGTTGCAGTGGGGAAACCTGCCAAAAGAATTGACGAAAAAAGATTTTTAGCTGGCTTTATAAATTTCAATAACTTCCCGTAGAAGTATTAGTGCTTCATTTCGTGGGCGTTGGAAAGCATTCCTACCCATAATAGAACCAAAGCCTCCTCCTTTGGCGATTTCAGATACTTCTTTTAGAATTTCTTCTTTAGATTTAGTCTCACCGCCAGAAAATATGACAATGCGCTTGCCTGCGAAGGAACTTCGAACCACCTCGCTAATCCTATCTTTTAAAGTAGATGTAGAGATACGTCCCTTTTTAAAGGCATCAACCGCGGCAGGATGTTCAATATGGTCTTTTGGGGGCTTGACTTTAACGATGTGAGCGCCTAACTGACAAGCTATATGGGCGGCATAAGCAATGACATCAATGGCGGTTTCGCCTTCCTTGGAAAGGCCTTGGCCTCTAGGATAGGCCCATACAACTGTTGGAAGACCTGCTGTCTTGGCCTCGAAGATTATTCTACGGAGGGACTCGTATTGATGGTTTCTTAGGGCACTTCCAGGGTAAATCGTGTAACCCACGGCAGAACAACCAAGCCTGACAGCATCAGCAACAGAAGCGGTAATTGCACTCTCAGGATCATGCCCTTTGCTTAATACATCAGAATTATTAAGCTTAAGAATGAAGGGGATTTGTCCTCGATATTTCTCTGCAACAAACTCGATAAAGCCAAGAGGAGCTGCGTAGGCATTACAACCAGATTCGATAGCCAGTTCGACATGATAATTGGGGTCATACGAGGGTGGATTAATCGCGAACGAACGCGCTGGGCCGTGCTCGAATCCTTGGTCTA
>CAWULW010000105.1:0-3272 GCA_963923615.1 uncultured Holophagaceae bacterium | reverse complement strand
TCTTAGACGCCTCCATCTTGGCGTCATGCTCGAGTTGCTCCATCAGTTCTTTGCGGGCATCTTCGCGCGTTAAATTGGCGATAGATTCCAGTTTCTTTTGCTGCGCATCGACGAGGTGCTTGATTTCTTGCTTCATCGCCTCGAGACGTTCATTCTCTTTTTGACGCTTCTCCCGTTCTAACTCAATTTCTTTTTCTTTTTGTTCGAGACTATGTGTTTTCTTATCGAGAGTTTCTTCTTTTTGAAGGGCTCTCTTTTCCTGAGCGGCAAGCGTATTTTGCCGTTCACTCAATTGCTTTTCTATCTCCGCCCGAGCCGCCAGAGCGAGATCTTTTGATTTTAGTTCGGCTTCTTTTTTCATCGCTTCGACTTCCAAGCGAACTTTCTCTCGCAGAAGGTCAGCCTCTTTG
This sequence comes from uncultured Holophagaceae bacterium, assembly GCA_963923615.1. Taxonomy (GTDB): domain Bacteria; phylum Acidobacteriota; class Holophagae; order Holophagales; family Holophagaceae; genus Acidiparvus. Next base: position 2,862 of record CAWULW010000105.1, on the reverse strand, counting down.
CTCGCTTCGGACATGTGACGCGCGGCTTTGGCCTTCAGTTCCTCTTCAAGATCTTGACGAAGCTTAGCTTTCGCTTCCTCGCTTAAGGCGCTCGACGCTTGTTTCTTCTGGTTGAAGAGGGCTAAGACAATCACGGCTACAACTAATAAGCCGATAAATAAGGTGGGGGTCGTCATGATGAACTCCTAGGGATCACAAAGGAGCTCTCGAGACAGGTCAGATTTAAAATTCCCCGCGTGGTCGTGGAGGCTTGCCGAGTTCCCTAGGTTATAGGGGGGCAATCAAAACCCACTTTAAGGCATGCCGACGCGCGGAACGCACAAGGGTGGGGGCAGATCGCCCAATCATAGTTATGGAACAAGCGCTTGGCCATACACACGTGCCTTGCAGGGAAAGAGCATTTAGGAGGACCCCGGTCTTAGCCGTTAAAGAGGTAAAGAAGGGGGGGTATCACCTGGAACATCTTCTAACAAAGTGAGTAGTTTCTGTTCCAAATCCGTACGATGTTGGAGAGCTTCCTTTTCTTGACGAATCAGTTGATTCGCTAGATTAAGGGCTCCAAGAATAAAGCGAACCCCATGGTCCGCCTCCTTCTTGGTATCTCCATATAATACCTTAGCTCGGGTTTCCATCGCTACCAGGCTCTGTTCGACCAAGGATATGGCCTCCTGGAGCTCGTTTTCTGAAAGTTCCGTTTGGCACTCCAGCGTCTGACCCGAGATCTCCAAGCGTATGTTGCGATAAGCCATGGCGAATCCCTTGAGGCTCTATGAGAGTTCTTCAAATGCTTGGAGCAACTGGTGTAGCTGACCCTTGGTATGCTCGCGTTCTTGCTCTAACGCATGAATCATGGATTGAAGCTCCGCTTCTTTATTTTTCCAAGCATTCTGTTCGTCCTTGAGTTGAGCGACTCGATGTTCGAGTTGAGTGAGCGCTTCGGATTCGTGTGCACGTTGCTGATCAAACTGTGCGACTCGAGTGCGAAGGTCGTGACGTTCTTGAAGTAAGTATTTGATTTTTTGTTCAATCTGTTGGACCACATCCATAGCCTATTCCTCTCAATGACAATTTATCTTAGTGTAATTTGCTTACTCGCCAGAAGCTCCACCGCTGCTTTCATCCATCCGTCCACTTCTTCAGTCGTCAGACTGCGATCCGCTTGAAATTGAAAACGTACAAGCCAAGCAACCTGGCCCTCAGGGATCCCCTTACCCTGGTAGACCTCGACACACCGTAGGTGCTTGCAAGCGGAGGGGAGCGCCTTTTTCAAGGCGGATTCCACCGATCCGTACGTCGTTCCTTGGGGGACTAATAAGGAAAGATCCCGTTGAACCCTAGGGTGTCGACTAAAGGGAACGTAAGGGGGAATGAGGGGGGAAGATGGCGTCTTTGACACCGGTAAGGGAGTTTCAAATCCCAGTAAACCCTCTCCGAGATTGATTACCCGCACGTCAACTAGGCCCAAGGTACGGGTGAGTCCCATGAGATGCAAGGGAGTGATGACTTGAGCAGGGGTCAAGGCATCTTCTCCACCCATGTGTCCACCCCACACTAAGGCGAGGGTGACCACTGCGCGTGGTCCGCTCGGTTGGGATTGATAAACGGGGGCAATTTCAAACAAACGAACTTCGGTCTGGCCATTTCTCATATTGTGCAGTGCTATGTTTTTGAGAGCCGGTAACACACTCGAACGCAGGATGGAATAGTCCTCACCTAGGGGATTGGAAAGGCGACGCCCTACATGTTCAGATTCGGGAGTCGTTTCCTCCGAGGGACTATGAAAACCCAAGGTGAGTGTTTGGAAGAAACCCATATGAGCTAACTGCTCACTCAGACGCTGGCGACGCATGTACTCCACGGGCATCGGAAGAGGATCGGCTTCGAGGGAGGGCACGACAGACTCAATGTGTTCATAACCTTCGAGTCGGAGAATTTCTTCTACAAGATCTTCTGCAAGGGTTAGATCATGACGCCATGAGGGAGGGGTCACTTTTAGAGTTCCCTCCTCTGAGACCACGTTAGCCCCCAGGTGTTCTAAATGAGCTATCGCATCTTGTGGAGAGATCCGACGTCCCGCCATGCGTTCAAGGAGGGCTAAAGGCATGGGAATCACCAAGGTTTTTTTAGAGAGCGCTCCGACCTCCCAAGCCGACCCAACCTGCCCTTGCGTCCACTCAGCAATCGTGTGAGCTAAGAGGTCGCGGATTGGGATGACGAGCGCAGGATCGACGCCCCGACCAAATCGATTGGAAGCTTCAGTGTGGAGATTGTATCGATGGGCTGTGGTACGGACGGATACCGGATCAAAGAGTGCGCTTTCGATTAAAAGTCGTCGAGTGCGAGAGGTGACTTTGGTGCGATCACCACCGATGACGCCTGCTAATGCAATAGGGCCCGCCTGATCGGCAATGACTAAATCTTGCGGCGTGAGGTGACGCGTCAGCCCATCGAGACCCGTAAACGATTCTCCCGCTTGAGCGCCCCGCACGAGGATCGGCCCCTGCAGGGTATCGAGATCAAAGGCATGCGTCGGCTGACCATAGCGGTACAAGCACTCATTAGAGGCATCGACAGAAGCTAACTCTTTACTTGATGACCCCATTAATTCTAAAAATTTGGTGGTGTCATAAGGAATATAACGACTCGATCCTAACTCCACACACGCTGCGGCATACAAGGAACAGAGCGGACTGTCGAGACGAATGGGAAACCCTGCAGCCCCTTTCGGCATCGTAGCCGTAGGCAGGGAACCTAGGTTCGTCCCTAATTTGGCCGCTAAATCTCGTGCGAGACCTCGCATGGATAACACATCGCTTCGATTCGCTGTGGTCTCAATATCTAAGAGCGTATCTCCCGAGTGGG
>CAWULW010000104.1:0-3308 GCA_963923615.1 uncultured Holophagaceae bacterium | reverse complement strand
ATTCCTCTACGTCTCGTGGGCTCGGAGATGTGTATAAGAGACAGCTATTGGACCCCCTTGGAAAGAACCCGGCCCCTCGTGTCATATTTGTAGATCTCGATGGAGATGAAGTCGCCGAAGCCCTACTGCTGTCAGGTACTTTACGCGGAAATCCATTGCAATACCGAGATTTTATTACATTTAAAATCTCTCAAGGCCGTTGGACTCGCTGGTCGGCAGGCGAATGGCGTTAAGCCGTAATTTCCGACTATATTTACTTTTTTGCTGGAAGATCTCGATTGAGAAAGGCGTGCGAGGGGACTATTTCATTTTGCATAATTTTAGATAGATTCGTTATTGCCTAGTTTTTAATTTGTAGAAATTCAATACGACTTAGATATCGGGGTGAGTGAAAAACACGCTGGGTTGCTTTTTTGAAATCCTCAGGGTTGGCGTCTTTAATGGTCATGAATACTTGAGGATTACGATCGACGATAGGAAACCAAGTAGATTGAACATGCACCATAAGTCGGTGCCCTTTTTTAAACGTATGGAAAATATCCTGGAGAATAAAAGGTGCCTCTGTAATTTTATTTGGTACGAAAGGCTCAGGCTTACTGTAACTATTGCGATATTTCCCCCTCAAGGTATCACCGCGAACCAACATTTGATATCCGCCAGCATTCCAATTCTTGGGACTATCGGGTGGAGTTAGCGCATCATTAGGAAAGACATCAATTATTTTGACAGTAAAATCACTATCGGTACCGCTCGTACTAACAAAGAGATGTACTTTCAAAGGACCCGCTATTGTTAAATCATTTTCAAGGGGCTCTGTTTCGAAAACTAAGACGTCCGGGCGGCTGGAAGCAAAACGCTGGTCTTCCGTCATGTATGTTCGCGAGTAATTGAAAGTTATGTCCATAGTGTAGGGGACAGGTTTGGTAGGATCAGATATCCATTCGCTTACTGTGGACTCCAAATTCGCTTTTGGAAGCGTGAATGAAAGTCCACCTTTTGATTGAAAATAAACAGCGGACCGAACTGCTTCTTTTGGCGGCCAACTGTCCATGAAGCGCCATTGATTTGTGCCAGTTTCAAAAACGGTGACCTTTGCTAATGCCATGGGAGCTTTATCTTTGAGAAAATGGTTAAAGAAGGGTAACTCTATTTCTTTCTGAAAGAAAAGGCTCGTGTTGGTATCAAATACCGCATTGCCAACTCGAGATCCATCTCCTCGAGCCCACTGTCCGTGAGTCCAGGGGCCCATAACTAGACGATTATTAGTCGCGGGACTCTGTTTATTGATACTTCTATACGTTGCCAAGGGACCAAACAGATCCTCCGCATCAAACCAGCCCCCTACTGTCAAAACAGCAGGTTCAATGTTCACAAAGTGAGGACTCAGATTTCTAGTTTGCCAATAATCATCATAGGTATCGTGACCAATATAAGCATCCCAATAAATTGCTTGCTTGCCCAAAACTTTACTCAAATTTGAAAGATTAGACTTCCGCAGATAGTAGTCATAGCCATCAGGATTATCAATTGATATCGGCTTGGAAGGCTCTGAAGTAGGTTCGGGTCTATATCCACCAAAACGTGTAAAAAATCCAAAATTGGCTGCTAATTGAAATGCGCCTAAGTGATAAGCGTCATCACCCTCCCAAAGGTCTATCATGGGTGCTTGGGGAGATACTGCTTTCAGTGCCGGGTGGTGGCTTATCATTCCCTGTGCCACCATGTGACCTGGCCAACTAATACCCCACATACCTACACGTCCATTATTGTGAGGAATATTCTTAATTAACCAATCGATGGTGTCATAAGTATCGGTCGTTTCATCAGTATCTAGTGGTCCTTTTTTGAGTTTTACGGGATTCATGTCTACAAAAACACCCTCGCTTTTCCAACGTCCTCGGACATCTTGGTAGACATAAATATAGTCTTCCCCGTCAAAAGCACGACTAGGCCCAATACTTGATTTAAATGCCTCGGGTCCGTAGGGGGCTACGCTGTAGGGGGTTCTTTGAAAAAGAATCGGGTGGTTAACGGAGGTATCTTTAGGAAGATAAATCGAAGTAAATAGTTTGATACCATCTCGCATAGTAATGTATTGTTCTAGTTTGGTGTAACGACCTTGAACATTGATCGTCAATGGACTAGGATTTTGCGCAGAAAGACATACCGCAGATAGGAGTAGTAAAAACCATCGACGCAGATTCATTTAAACTCCCAATACAGTTGAATTCTATGTTCTATGATTTAGTTACCAATGACAAGAGGCAGTCGAGTTGTGTCAGTCTATAAAGGACTTCTGACGGATAAGATCATGAAATTTAAGGTTAATGAGATTTTTACAAGTCTCCAAGGTGAGGGGACGAGGGCCGGTCGCATGTGTTGCTTTATTCGGCTTACGGGGTGTCCTCTTCGCTGTACATATTGCGATACCGAATATGCTTTTTATAACGGGGTGATGAAAGAACTTGATGAAATTATAAATATAGTGGTGGAACAAATCGGTACATCTAAAAATGATATCAATGCCCCCTTCGTGGAATTGACAGGGGGTGAACCCTTAGCCAATCCTCATACACCTGAACTACTTCGTGAGTTATTGCTACTCAATTATGAAGTTGCTATCGAGACCGCTGGAAGCCATGATCTTTCTGTAATCCCAAGCGAAGTTATTAAGATTGTCGATCGAAAAACGCCAGGAAGTGGTGAAGTAGATCGGTGGCTCGAAACTAATTTAAATTATTTACTAGCAGGCAGAGACGAATTAAAATTTGTACTGGTTGATAAAGCTGATTATGAATGGGCAAAGGCATGGTGTCTTGAGCGGAAGATTTTAGGCCATCAAATTATCCTATTCTCTCCAGCTTGGGGGTCCCTTGATTCTCAGTGGCTTGCAGATAAAATTATCCAGGACCGGTTACCAGTTCGCTTTCAAACTCAACTTCATAAAATAATTTGGGGTTCTAATCGAACCGGTGTTTAAGTTTTTGGAGTACCAAAACTCTCCCGGGCATGATAACTACTGCGAACCAAAGGGCCGGACTGGACCGTAGTAAACCCCATAGATTCCCCGATCTGTCTGTACATATCAAATTCACCCGGTTCCACAAAGCGTTCAACTGGAAGATGATTTGGAGTTGGCGGAAGATATTGTCCTAGCGTAATAATATCAACTCCTACTCGATACCAATCTTCCATGAGTTTGATAATATCAGTAGTCGTTTCGCCTAGACCCAACATTATCCCACTCTTGGTTTTCATGGATGGATTATGTTTGAGTCGGTATTGATGGGCGCTGTCCTGTCTCTTAT
>CAWULW010000103.1:0-3343 GCA_963923615.1 uncultured Holophagaceae bacterium | reverse complement strand
CAAAAACGAATGATTTTAGAGCAGCAAGTTCTTGGAAGAGAAGTCTATTCTAAAATGGCGGTGACTGAAAACGAAGTACGAGCTTACTATGAGCAAAATAAGGATGATTTTCGTTTACCTGAACGTTTTAGAATTCGCGAATTAGTGATCCCTCGAGGGACTACGCCCGAAGAAATATCCAAAAGTGCTGCGATCTTGATCGAAATTAAGAGACAAATACAGGACAAGAAGACTTTTGAATCCCTAGTCCGAACTTATTCGACCGCTCCCACCAAAGATTTAGGGGGAGATGCAGGGTGGATCAATAAAGGTATGCTGCGTCCCTCGATTGAGGAAGCCGCCCTCGCACTCAATAAGGGCGATATTTCCTCCGTGATCGAAACCGCTCGTGACTACTATTTTGTGCAACTGATCGATCGAGAAAGCACCCCCTACCAGCCTTTTGCAGAGGTAAAAGACAAGCTAATCGTGAAAGTCCAAGAGCCCAAAGCTGAATCGGCCATTGAGCAGTTTATGAATAATCTAAGAACACGAGCGAACATCCGGTACATGATTCCTAAGGATCAACTGCTAAAAGGTTAGTCCGTTTCTTGGGAATTAGTTTAGGATTACACTCATGCGTCTTGATACCTTTTTACGGAACACAGCTTTAATTACGCGTCGAGATATGATCCATTATTTGTGCGAAGAAGGTTCAATCAGGGTAAATGGTATTCCCCGTAGAGGTATGTTTGAACTCTGTGGAGGTGAAACTATAGAATTTACTTTATTTAACGATCAGTATCGAGTGCGCGTTCTCGCTTTTCCTATCTTCAAAATTAAAACTAAAGACCAATGGTCCTATCTAGAAATCATTGAAAAAAGAAAAGTACACAGTGAAATGGAATTCATTTCAGAGAGTACCTTTGTACAACCTAAAACACCTAAATCTCATTAATGGTCAGCATTCATCAAGTTAGATTTTTGTTTTAGCTAGTTTAAGGTCGTCCCAAACCGCTTTCCTTACTTCTGGTGTGTACATTCTCAGTACATAAGCAGGATGAAACGTCGGAATGACCGGAATTTCCTTGTAGGATTGGATCGTTCCTCTTATTTTAGTGATCCCCTCAGTGATACCAAGAAGTTCCCGAAGGGGAGTAGCACCTAGCGTGATGATCACTTTGGGCTGAATTAATTGAATTTGTCTTTGGAGATAGCCCAAACAAGAGCGAGCTTCTTCAGGTGTGGGTATACGATTGTCGGGTGGGCGACATTTAACAATATTTGCAATATAGACTTCGCTTCGTTTTAGTCCAATTGCTTCGATCATTTTTTCTAAAAGATCACCTGCGCGTCCAACAAAGGGCCTACCATAAAGATCTTCATCTCGCCCCGGACCTTCCCCAACAAACATCATCTCAGCATGAGGATTACCTTCTCCAAATACAAACTGATTTCGGGTGGTACCTAAAATACATTTTTGACAACCGCGGATTGCTTCGAGCAGCTTTTGTAAATCTGGCGATGTGTCAATTGTGATTTGAGGTGGATTACGCACGGCATCCGCAGGGGCCTGATAAGGAATGGACGTATTAGTGTCTGTTTTCTTTTTTTTGAGGGGACTCATCGAAGTTTTCTCAGTGGACGGGGTATGGATATTGTCTGGTCGAATTAACGTGGTCACCCCGAGATCTTTAAGGGCCGCCTTCCAATCTTCAATTTCCTTGGACATATTAGACTAGTGTAGGGAACTTTATCCCGTTTACAGGCATTCAAGTCATAATGAGGCATATTCCTAACGGAAATCTCCGATGAATGATTTTAGTCCCTTTGGAACGAGCGAAGCTTTTTATGCTGCTTTCTCCGAGTACTATCCAAAATTAGTGAGTTACGCCCGGCGTTTTGGGGCTGTTTATCCTGAGGATATTACCCAAGAAGCCTTTGTGATTCTCATGCAGCGTGAGGATAAAATCGAACATCCTATTGCGTTTTTGTATGGAACAGTTCGCACTCTTGCATTAACAGAACGTCGCCCCCTAAAAAATCAAAATATTTCTCTAGAGTTTGTTGTCGATCAGGGCAAAGAAGGAGACGCATACGACGCACTTCTGTCTCGAGAGATTCGTAAAGAAATTCAAAAACTAGCACCAACTTTTCGAGAAGCCATTTGGCTTTTTGTTGTAGATGGTCTTTCCATTCGTGAAATCTCTCAAGTATTAGAAATTCCCGAGGCTACCGTCAAGACACGAATCCATCGAGCTAAAGCTCAACTTAGAGACCAGCTCAATCCCGGAGGTCAACATGTCATGGTTTAACACCCGATCCCCCCAAAGGTCTCCTAAAATCGAGCCCATTGAAGATATTCAACTGAGATCCGATTTGGGACAGCTTCTGGGATTAAAGTCGTCCTCTGAATCCCCTTCGGCCATGCAATCCCACCATCTTCAAGATCTCGCTCAAAGCCTATACCGTGAAGCCCTTCGCCGTCGCCGCACGCTTCGTGGACGTTCTCGATTAAGTTGGTTCTTAGCTGCCGCCTCACTGCCAATCATTTTTGCTTTGAGTTCATGGGGCATAACTCAGCAACAGAAAGCCAAAGTCTTAGTAAAGCAAATTGAGCAAAATCGACTAGAACAACAACGTTTAGTGAATGCGAATCAAAATCTTGAAAAAGAGATCCAAGATGCTCGACTTCAATTGGCTAAAAATCGTGAGAACTATCCCGTAGTCGCCTTACCTAATCGAAAAAATGAAGTTCATCAGATTAATACTGTCAAGGTAAGAAATAAAAGCAATTAACCAACCTGCGGATTGTCTCGATTCCAACCCTTTTCGTTGAGAAGACGGACACCATGAATACGCTTCAATCTAAAAACCATATCTTCTTGATGCAAGTGACAAAAAGCTACTAAAGCATCTTCCTCGATTGATTTAGGGCTTAGTCGTCTAAGTTGTGTTCGATGGGCCGCTGGAGGGAGATATGTCACTTCAACAGCTAGATTATGTGTGGTCGCATAATCTAAAATACCCCTTGTCTCTTCGACGGGCTGTTGATCACCTGAAAGATGAAGCATGGGAATGCGACGCTGGATTTGTTGATACAGAGAGGGATTCTCATTGTGAATTTGCTGGAGCGAGTGGCGAATCATTTGACGAATAGGGTCTAGGTGATGATTCAGACCCTTTTCATCAATGAAGGCTAGACCAGCTAGGGACCAAAGATATAAATCTTCTTGGGCGTCAATACTCAAGGGAAGAAAACGTGAGGGCTTTGGAAGATAACCGGCCTCTTTGAGATAGGTACCGATATTGCCTTGTCCATGAACCTCAATTAAAGTCGGACCAATCTGTTTAAGATTAAGAG
>CAWULW010000102.1:0-3374 GCA_963923615.1 uncultured Holophagaceae bacterium | reverse complement strand
AGCGGATGCGTGGACCCCAGGCGGAACTGATTGTTCGAGTTTCAACGGGCCATAGAAGATCAACGGTATCCAGGGTTAGATTTTTAATTTTGGTCAGGAGGCGACGCGGAAAACCTATTGAAGAATCAGAATCTGGATTATTGGGAGTCAAATTCAATAACTTGATGGAGACTAATTGACCCGATATTTCGCTGCTGGGCAAAGAAGGAAGGGAGCGCTTTGAAGGCAACATGGACAAACTATCTTTAGTGGTCTTTGAGATTCTTGAGATCTTGGGGGGGATTTCAATTTTTTGGCCGATCTGAAGGCGGCTCGGATTAAGTCCCTCATTGGCCTCAAGAATGGCTTGCTGACTAAGGTTCATACGACGAGCAATCTTAGCGAGGGTGTCCCCTGATTGAATGGTGATCTGGGTAGACGGGACCGATTTTTGACTTTGGCGTACAGGTGTCCCGCCCCATAAGCCTAACGAGGCCAAACATAGGGCCACGCTCAGGGTCTGAGAAGAGGAAAAAGGCAAGATATCTCCGTAAATATTCAGGCGAAGCGTCACAATGGCCTACCCTTAATTTTACTAGGGAATTGATCAATCCCCTAGGTCAAATTTGAGGGGGGCTTCCAGGGGCAAATATCCCAAGAATTAGCAATAATTCCTGATTTTCCCCCTGCCTTAAATAACAGTTGAATGGGGCCGAGTGTCATGGAATGACTAATCGCTTTTAGCATGTCATAAAGATTTAATAGACCTATAGCGACTCCACTGAGTGCTTCCATTTCAACACCTGTCTTACTATTAGCTTTCACCGTGACGCACAACCAAGCGCGCTGGTGCTCCGAGTCAAGATAATGGTCCACCACAATACTTTCAATGGGTAGCGAATGGCACAGACTAATATTCAGAGGGGTTGATTTGACCCCGGTCGTCGCCCCTAAGCGAGCAACTTCCCAGGGATCACCTTTGATCGTTGAACCCTGCTGAAGCACTGCTAGAGTCTCCGGATTTAATTGTAAATAACCGGCAGCCATAGAAATACGAGCGGTAATTTCCTTCTGGCTGACATCCACCATTTGAGGCCGGCCTTCGGGATCGAAATGAGAGAGGCTACGAGACATACGCCCTCAAAACCTCATGGAGGTCTTTGACAGAATTGACAATAGATAGAGGCTTCTCTTGACTTAATTGCTCGCGAGTGTGGAAACCATAAGTCACAGCGATCGAATTGATACCCGCTTGGTGGGCCATTTGGAGATCAAAAGTAGTATCACCAATCATCACAATTTCATCCGGGGAGCACCCAAAATATTTGAGGATTACATTTAAACTTTCGGGATTAGGTTTAGTCGCTTTCACATCATCAGGCGTCACATACATATCGAATAAAGATTCCCAGCCAAAGCGTTTAAGTTCGCGCTCCAGGGGGATGCGTCGTTTCGAAGTTGCAAGACTCATTCGTATCCCCCGTGATTGAAGTTCGAACAGAAGATCAGTGGTGCCGTCAAAGGGATGAATCAGATCAAGGTGTTCTGCGTAGGGATAACTCCGGTAGGCTTTGACAACCTCCTCTACTCTCAAGCCCAAGGGAGTAAAGGTTTTAATGATCCCTTCCTCGACCGGGAGTCCAACACACTCCAACCAATCGGTCGCTACGGTTTCTGGAAGATCTAAAACCTTGAGGGCATGGGCCATCCCTGCGCGTATCAAAGGTCGGCTATCAGCCAGTGTCCCATCAAAATCCCAAGCAATATATTTCATCTTCCACGGATTAACTATGTTCGGATGTTTCAGGCTGACCCAAAACCCCTTCCCATTTCGCAATGACAACGGTCGCCAACCCATTACCCATCACATTGATAGCCGTTCGAGCCATATCCATAATTTCATCCACCGCCAATAGCATCGCAATCCCCGCTTCACCGGGAAGATGAAAACTAGCGATGGTGGCTGCGATGATGACGAGGGTGGCACGAGGGACACCAGCCACACCTTTCGAGGTCAACATAAAGGCAAAAACCATCATAAGTTGAGATCCCCAGGACATCGCTGGGAACGTTATGGGATCCGCAGCATGAGCGGCTTGAGCGATAGTCAAACTAGCTAGGACTAAATAGAGAGTTGAACCATCTAAATTAAAACTATATCCCGTGGGAATGACAAACGAAGCTACGCGTCTTGGCACTCCAAAACGAATCATAGATTCTAATAGTTTAGGAAGAGCCGATTCAGAACTTGCGGTTGAGAAAGCGGTGATCACTGGATCACTAATAGCTTTCAAAAAAGAAAGAACCTTGACACGGCACATCCACATGATGGGAACGAAAACAAATAGAAATAGAATCAGCAATGAGAAATACAGGCTTCCCACCAAAACGCTATATTGTTTTAATAAGTGCCCAACCGCAGGCCAACCCTGAAGAAAGACTCCTCCCACTTCATGACCAGCGGCCATGTGACTGACATTGTAGGCCATAGCTCCAAAGACGCCCAAGGGAGTCAAGGTCATGATCATATCGGTGTACTTGAACATAATTTGTGCAATGGAATCAAAAAAAGATGTTATGGGTTTACCCTTTTCTCCAATGCGTGTCAATGCAATACCAAATAGCACAGCAAAAATCACTACGGGTAAGATATCTCCTTCAACAGCATGCTTATAAAAGTTAGATGGAAATGCGTGAAGTAAAATATCCCAACCGCTCTTGGCTTGGGTCAAAGCAACTGCTGTATGGCCAGATAAATCTAAGGGGAGATTTTTTCCAGGCTGGATCCAGTTCGCTACCCCAAGTCCTATAAATAAAGCGATCGTGGTCACAACTTCAAAATAAATTAGAGCTTTCCCTCCCATACGGCCTACTGCTTTGATATCACCCGTTTGGGCTATCCCAATAATAATAGTGCTAACCAATAAAGGAATAATCAGGCTTTTGATGAGGCTAATGAAAGCTTTAGATAAGAATTTAAAAAATTGATACGCCCAAGGGTACTGATCTGATGGAAAAAATCCTCCCAGAATAATTCCCAAAAGAAGGCCCATAAAAATAAGGAACGTGCTCTTGAGATACCAAGGGCGATACGTTGGAACTATCGATTTGTCCATATCCTCAGTTTCTCATAAAGCTTTTTTCCGTCAGAATAGAATAATGAAAAATATTCCAAAAGTTGATGATCCTGGGGCATGGCGATGGGTTCTTATTGCGCTCCTTGGGCTCGAACGACTTTCGGCTCACTATGCCTTTCCTCTGAATGATCGTTGGAGAACCGCCGAGCCATGGGAATTTACTTTTGCTCTTTTCTGGACTTGGTTCGGGTTATTGCCACTAGTCTTAGTCTTTTTTAAAAAAAGAAGTGGGGGATGGTGGTGTGGCCTATCCACGAC
>CAWULW010000101.1:0-3399 GCA_963923615.1 uncultured Holophagaceae bacterium | reverse complement strand
GTGGGCTCGGAGATGTGTATAAGAGACAGACTAAGAGGGAAGGGATCAGGCCAACATCTTTCGTTTTAGCGACCATTATTTTCTCTTCGTGCGACTTCGTAGCATGCTAAGCCCAGAGCAACAGCCGCATTGAGACTCTCTACATTTTGGATGGGGATAGATACACGTTGAACATGGGGCGGCAGAGTAACACCTTGCCAACCTCGGCCTTCATTGCCTACGAGGAGTCGTAATGGCTTTTTAAGAGAGGTTTGATCCAAAGGAGTGGCCGAAGGTGCGCCATCCAGAGCGATCCAAATACCCGAGTCTTGGGGAACTTTGGTGCAACGCCGAAAAGTCATCAAAAATGATGCCCCCATTGCCCCTCGAAGTGCCTTGGGGGAAAAAGGATCCGCCGTGCCTGGACCTAGCAGTAATTCGTCACAACCAAATGCAAGGGCGCTACGAATGATCGCTCCTAGATTGCCTGGATCCTGTATGCCCCATGCTCCCACTACATATGCACCCAAGGGCGAGGTGCTTTCAGGTTCAAGGGTGACGACTAATGCATGGTCAGGTGGTGTCCCCATGTTGGTTAACTCCCGCATGCAGGCCGCACTAAGGTGAAGACCCGGAAGTGATAACTCTGTTTGGAGCGGGTGCTCTTGAGATCCCTCTTGTTGAATCCATTGGAAGGCTTTGAGTCGCTTTCCTGCAGAATGGCGTTGTGCCTGTTGCCAAGACTGAATTAGATGATCTCCAATGATGAGTGTTTTATGCCTTTGAACCCCCGTTTGATGGATCTCGCTTAAAAGGTCTCTAAAAATTTCATTACTTTTGCTTTGGATAGTATGCATTCCCATGATTTAGTTTCGCACTACCTTTCAAACTTCCCCAAGGAGATCCTTTTTTGGGCTAGTCTGCTTAATATCCCCCCACTGTCTTTGAGGAGAACTGTATGTCCCAGCCCGATGGAATAAAGCCCTATATTCCTTCTGAGTCGAGTATGGCTGAATTTACCCCTAAAGCCATTCTCTTTGGTTCGATTTTTGGGATTATTTTCGGTGCCTCTACTGTGTATTTAGCTCTTCGTGCAGGCTTGACGGTTAGTGCATCTATTCCGATTGCTGTCGTAGCGATCAGCCTTTTAAAAAGATTTGGTGGAAGTACTATTTTAGAGAATAATCTCGTTCAAACTATCGGGAGTGCAGGGGAGAGTATTGCAGCAGGTGTGGTGTTTACACTTCCAGGCTTTCTCTTTCTATCAACGACCAGTAAAGGGGAAAGTTTCTTTACCTATTGGACAATTTTCACCTTAGCTCTTCTCGGGGGAATCCTCGGGACTCTCATGATGATCCCACTTCGCCGAGCTTTAATCGTGAATGAACACAAAGAACTTCCCTATCCCGAGGGTACCGCTTGTGCCTCGGTATTGATTGCAGGAGAAAAGGGAGGCAGCTTGGCTAAGAAAGCCTATGCCGGCCTAGCATTTGGTATTGCCTATGCTCTGCTTCAGTTAGTTTTTAAGGTGATTGCTGAAACCCCCACATGGGTTTCTAACATGAAAAGTAAAATCTTTCCTGCCGCCACGGTGAACGCCAATATCACTCCAGAATATTTGGGGGTAGGTTACATTATTGGTATTCGAAATTCAGGTCTATTGGTTGCAGGGGGTGTTCTAGCTTGGTTAGGGATGATTCCGCTTCTGGCCACCCTTGTTCCTGAGCCACAAATTGCCATCCAACTCAATAAACTTGGTTATCTCAAAGACATCACCACTAATGGCGCTTATGGATGGGATGCAACCACACAGTCGTTTAGTCAACTTAACCGAGCTATCTATTTTGCCTATGTGCGACAGATTGGGGCAGGTATGGTTGCGGCAGGGGGTTTTATTACCCTTCTCAAAACTATTCCCACAATCGTCAGCGCTTTCAAAGGGGCCTTAGGCTCTATGAAAAACAAGAACAACCAGGTAGAAACCAAACGAATTGATCAAGATTTACCTATCTCGGTCGTCATCTTGGGTTCCTTAGCCCTTATTCTTATCGTTGCATTCTTGCCTTTTATTCCTGGAGAGGGTCTATCGAGTAAGTTGCTCCTTGGATTTCTCATGATCTTATTTGGATTCTTCTTTGTAACGGTGAGCAGTCGTATCGTAGGTATCATTGGCTCTAGTTCCAATCCCATTAGCGGAATGACCATTGCCGCATTGATGTCTACCTGTTTAATTTTTGTTGGCTTGGGTTGGACAGCTGATGTTTATCAACCCATGGCTTTGTGTGTCGGAGGTATTGTATGTATTGCTGCTGCAAATGCAGGAGCGACCTCCCAAGATTTAAAGACCGGTTATTTAGTAGGTGCCACCCCTCGTCATCAACAAGTGGGATTAATGATTGGGGCGCTTGCGGCGGCTTTGGTGATCGGTTGGACCGTCAAAGTATTAGATAATGCCCATTTTGATTCGGTCACCGGACAAATGGTTCACATGATTGGGGGCGAACGCTTTCCCGCACCTCAAGGGACGTTAATGGCTACCCTCATCAAAGGATTGCTTGCCGCTAATTTAGATTGGCAATTTGTTCTCGTGGGAGTGGCCGTTGCCATCACGATGGAGCTTTGTGGCGTTCGAGCTTTGGCCTTTGCTGTTGGAGCCTATCTTCCGCTTTCTACAACTCTCCCCATTTTTTGTGGAGGTGTAATTCGTCATTTTTCTAGTGCTAAAACTGGAACGACCTCCGATAGTCATGGTGGTGACGAAGAACTTGGACCTGGAAATCTATTTTCTACCGGCCTCATTGCAGGAGGTGCCTTGGCAGGTATCTTTGTCGCTATTTTGACAGCCAGTTCGGACAAAGTCGCTTGGTTAGGATCGTTACTTACAAAGCTGAATTTTGAAGGGGCTCTCGAGCATCATATGGGCGCTTCGGGTTATGATCTCCTGGGTGTAGTTGCCTTCATTATTATGGGTTTGACCCTTTATCGAGTGGCTACTAAGTCGACACATTGAATCTTCACATTCAAAGTATAGATTGAACCCCTTTGAGCATTTCATCGACCAAGGTCGACAATGTAGCGTTGGGTTTCCAGCCCCAATCTCTTTGTGCTACTTGATCGTCAATGTATTGAGGCCATGAGTCGGCAATGGCTTGGCGAAAATCCGGCTTATAGTCCATTGAAAAATTAGGAATATGTTCGCGAATAGCCTGTGCTAATTCTTTCGGTGTAAAACTCATCGCAGTGAGATTGTAGGAATGTCGAACGGTTAAACGGGAGGCGGGCGCATCCATCAACTCTTGAATGGCACGAATAGCATCAGGCATGTACATCATGGGAAGACGAGTATGTTCAGAAAGGAAGCAAGTATAGGGACGATGGGTGACTGCCGCGTGAAAGACTGTCTCTTATACACATCTCCGA
>CAWULW010000100.1:0-3405 GCA_963923615.1 uncultured Holophagaceae bacterium | reverse complement strand
ATAATCGTATCTCCAGGCGATTCATCAGTCCCCGCAAATAAACTACCAAGCATTACCGAATCGGCTCCTGCTGCAATTGCTTTTGAAATATCCCCTGAGCACTTGATGCCTCCATCGGCAATACACGGGACCCCCATCTCTCTGCATGCTTTTGATGCTTCTGCGATAGCTGTCAATTGAGGCATTCCTGCACCCGTGACGATTCTGGTAGTACAAATGGAACCGGGCCCTATGCCTATCTTTATGGAATCAGCACCAGCTTCAATAAGGGCTCTAGCACCTTCATAGGTTGCTACGTTGCCTGCAATTAAGGGGAGTGTGGGCAATTTATTTTTTAGCTCTTTGATAGCTTGAATTACCCCTAAACTGTGACCATGGGATGAATCTAAGCATAAAAAATCTACATTGTGGGAAGCAAGAGAAACCGCTCTAGGTACCAAGTCAGAACTGACACCAAGAGCTGCACCTACACGAAATCTCCCGCGCTCATCAAGGTTTGCCAATGGTTGTTCGAGTTCGTTCTTTCTGGCACGTACTTCTTGTTTTTTTACTTTGATGATTTCCTCACATTGTTCTTCGATTGATAGATTCTTGTGAATCACCCCAACGCCCCCCAATTTAGCCATGGCAATAGCTAAATTGCTTTCAGTCACAGTGTCCATAGCGGCGGAGATTAATGGAATCGAGAGCTTAATATCTTTGGTAAGTTGTGTACAAAGATCAATTCCATTCGGGTGCTGCTCTGAATAGCCAGGAACCAAAAGAACATCATCAAAAGTTAGAGCTTGTTGAAGGGGCAAGGAAAGCATGGAGGCTCTTTTCTAAGATGTGCGACATGCATCACCTTGCAAATTATTTTCTCACGTAACCATCACAATAGACCACTCAAAGTCTTCAACTCAGGGGATACAAGGTTTAAATCTAATGCTCTAGGTATTTATGGGTACTTTAATTTAAGGATTTAGTTGCTGAGGCGCTGTATGGATTTGAACTCCCTGAGGGCGTCCGCTGGGCTCGCTGATCTAAAAATTGAGTGACCTGCGACAAGAATATCGGCACCCGCCTCCATTAATTCTTTTGCATTGTCTAGGTTGATGCCTCCATCTACCTCGATGAGGAAATGTTTATTGGCTTGCTGCCTAATGGTGACGAGTGCTCGGATGCGATCAAGTACTTCAGGCATAAACTTCTGACCACCAAACCCAGGGTTAACGCTCATGAGAAGTACAAAATCAAAATCATCAAGATAGGTTTCGAGAACTTGGATAGGTGTTTGTGGCTTCAGAACAATACCTGCTTTGGCACCCGCTCGACGAATAGCAGATAGGACTTTAGATGGATTTTCACAGGCCTCGTGATGAATGCTGACCCAATCAGCACCTGCATTGATAAATGCCTCAACGTATTTCTCAGGATTAATAATCATGAGGTGACAGTCGAAAGGTAAAGACGTCTTGCTTCTCAGCGAGGCCACTACCGGTATCCCGATGCTTATGTTGGGGACAAAACACCCATCCATAATATCCAGATGAATTACGTCGGCACCCGCATCTTCCACGACCGATAATTCCTTTCCAAGATTAGAAAAATCTGCACTTAGAAGGGAAGGGGCTATAAATGTCTTTCTGTCCACTGATTTCATTTTACAATTATGAACCCTCTTTTACCTCAGGATCCCCCCCGATTTATCAATGATTTATCTTTCCTGACCAGAAATCCATATCCTCGATGTTTTTAAGGTACGAAGTTTAGCAGGTTTAACTTGCATTAATTTATCCGGAACCCAAATTAAATCTGCAATCGAACCAGCCCTAATTACCCCCATCAGGGGTTCGCCTAAAGTTATTGCTGCTTGGCGTGTATAACTAGAAATCGCTTCTTTTCGAGTCATCACTTGGGTAGGGAGAAATCCAAAGGGAGGTTCTCCGTTATCGTCTTGTCGGGTTTCAGCGGCTGCTATTGTGATAAAGGGATTTGGATTCTCGACCGGAGTATCACTACCCAACACCACCGTGATGTTGTGGTCGAGAAGATTCCGCCAAGGAAAGGCCTCATTCAGTCTGCTCTTTCCAAGTCTACTAGGTGTCCAGGAGTAGTCTGACGTGCAGTGAACGGGCTGGATAGAAGCCGCTATATTCAATATCTCCATTTGCTTTATATCCTCTAGTGCCAGGATTTGTGCATGCTCTATCCTTGGACGAAGCATATTCTTTTGGATGAATGGATATTGAGAAAGAATGTTGATTGCCTCATGATTCGCAGCATCGCCAATCGCGTGGATAGCAGGTTGATATCCTGCGCTTAAGACGCGGTGAATAGTTCTCTGCGCGTCTTCGAGGGGGGTAATCCAAAGCCCTTTATTGAGGGGATCATCAGCGTATGGCTCAAAAAGCCTAGCACCTCGGCTTCCCAATGCTCCATCTAAATAAATCTTTACCCCCTGGATTTTAAAACGCGTAGCGAGAGGGGTGATCGGTCGATTTAATTCTTCATCAATGAGCGCAGTATCGTCCACGAGATAAGCGAAAACCTTAATCGGAAGGCGGTTTGAGGTGTCTAGACTTCTATATGCTGCAATCTCCTCTCGATTAACACCCATGTCGCAGACGGAAGTGAAGCCAAAGCCTGCTAAATAATCCAGACCCACCAAGATGCGTCGCTTGATAGTAGGGAGGTCGGGTGGAGGAACGATGTTCTCAATAAGTTTGGTTGCTTTGTCAACCAAGATCCCCGAAGGATTTCCTGTTTTATCTCTGATAATCTGACCACCCGGAGGGTCGTCGGTTAACTGGTTAATAGAAGCTAAGGATAAAGCCTTGCTGTTAACCCACAAGGCGTGACCATCAACTCGTTTAAGGAGAACAGGATTCGGAATATTAAGTTCATCAAGATCTTGGGCAGTAGGAAAACTATTTTCAAACCAAAGATTTTGATCCCAACCTCTACCGATGATCCATTGCTGTGCATTATTCTTCGACCATTCTTTGATTTTCTTGAGAACCTCATTTTTGTCTTTGAGGCCATTTAGTTGTAATTCTTCTAGGCTAGCGCCCAAGGATGAGACATGGCCGTGGCTTTCAAATAGTCCTGGAAGAAGTGTACCCCCCTTCAGATTTACAAGCTCCGCCTTAGGGTGCTTCCTTGTGAGGACTTTTACAGGGGCAAGCTCGAGAACCTTATCGCCCTGGATCGCTAAGGCTTGACCCTTTAATAAAGTTGACTCCCGGCTCCCTGCCCATATATCGGCCCCTAAGAGAATCCTGACTTGGGCTTGTGGCGTAGGTGGAGGTGGTATTTCCATCGGTATCAGAAACACAAGAACCTCCCGAAGAGCTTTATCTAGTCGATCATTATTATTAAGGGTACTTTATTGTAATGGGAATCTATGTACGATAAAGACTTTTT
>CAWULW010000099.1:0-3454 GCA_963923615.1 uncultured Holophagaceae bacterium | reverse complement strand
TCTACGTCTCGTGGGCTCGGAGATGTGTATAAGAGACAGGGTTCCTTTGGCCGAAATGTTTGCCTATTCCACGACCCTTCGTTCGATGACTCAAGGTCGAGGTACGTACACCATGGAATTTTCCCATTATGCTGAAGCTTCCAAGAGTGTGGCTGAAGAAGTAATCGCCAAGCAAAAGGGAACTAAATAATTTTCCTAGTGACCGATTAAACTTGCGGTGACATTCAAAAAGATACCCAGAATCGTGGTGTTAAAAATAAACGACACCACGGTCTGAGAGGTCACGACTCTTCGTATACGCGTATCTTTAATGAGGACATCCGAAGTCTGAAGGGCTGCGGCAATGGTGAAAGAAAAATAAATAAAATCCCAATAATCGGGTTGAAAGTTCTCCGCCTGCTCAGGGAACACAATCGGCGCTGACCCTGTATGTTGATAGAACATGCTCGCGTAGTGAAGGGTATACACCGTTCCCAAGAGTAGCCAGGAGCCAAGAATGGTCGAGATCATCAAGGAGTAATCCTGCCAAGTTTTTATGGGATTGCCTTCGAGTATGACCAACATCGCAATCAGAGAGCTGAGGGTTGAAAGTGCAACCACCCCTAAAATAATTGAAGGGCGCTCATCGTTTTCTTTGGCAATGCGTGAAAAGAGCTCTTTCGGAGTAAATATCATGAGACCCCACATCAGAATCAAGTAAGTCCACGTACCTGCATTCCACGCCACAAGTAGTTTCGTGATCACGTGTCCGGATGTACCCCCGCTAAAGCCAATAGCTGCGACTCCAAGGGAAGCCCAAAAGGCTATTGAACTGAACGAGGCATGGGATCGACTCATAGATTCATCTTAAGTTGCTTGAGAGATTAGGGTGCCTCGGCTAGACCCCATTCCCCCTATTCGAGAGCCGTTCTCGCGGGTTTAGGGGTCTAAACCCTTGGATATCCAAGGGTTATATGAAAAAACCCCTTGAAGAATCAGGGTTTTTTGTTAATCTAATGGGCTCGACCTATTGATAACTTTTGGTTCCTTTGGGTCACCCACTGTGGGCGGTTTAAACGCCCCTCATCTAAGGACGGTTGGTCCGTCCCAATGGAGAGAACATGAAGGATAACATTCGCATCCGTCTGCGTGCCTTTGACCATCGTTTACTTGATCAGAGCGCTAAAGAAATTGTAGAGACCGCCAAGCGTACTGGTGCGCTAGTCGCCGGTCCTATTCCGTTGCCTACACGCATCAACAAATACACGGTTAATCGATCGCCTCATGTCGATAAAAAATCCCGTGACCAATTTGAAATTCGTACTCACAAGCGTTTGCTTGATATTCTCCAACCTAACCAAAATACGGTGGATACCCTGATGAGACTCGACCTACCTGCGGGCGTTGAAGTTGAGATCAAGGTCTTCAGTCGTGAAGGTAATCGGTAAGGAGCGGCCACGATGAAACCTGGAATTATTGGTAAGAAACTTGGCATGACTCAAATTTTTAGTGAGACCGGCCAAATCGTTCCCGTCACGGTCATCCAAGCGGGTCCGTGCATTGTCGTTCAACGTAAAACTTCGGATAAAGATGGCTATGAAGCCATTCAGATTGGGTATGTGGATCCCTCAGGCGTGAAAGGTGAGGGTAAATCCTCTCGAATCTCGCGCGCAGAGCGCATGCATGCTGAATCTAAAGGCGTTCAGGCCGTTCGTGTTTTACGCGAGCTGAAAGTGGAGAAAACAGATGAAGCTAAACCAGGCGATCAGGTGCTGGTTACTTCATTCCAAGAGAAGGCTCTTGTGCACGTCACAGGCGTTAGTAAAGGAAAAGGGTTTGGTGGCGTGGTAAAACGACATCACTTTGGTGGGGGTCGAGCTACTCATGGATCGATGCATCATCGTGCTCCTGGCTCGATCGGAGGTTCGTCAAATCCGAGCCGCGTCTTCCCAGGTATGCGCATGGCCGGTCACATGGGTCATGAGCAAGTCACCGTTCGTAATCTTGAAATTGCCAAAATTGATTCTGAAAACAACCTATTGCTTATCAAGGGTGCCATTCCAGGACCCAAAGGTGGCTATGTGGTTATCAGGCAGGAGGCTTAATCATGACTTCCTTCCAACATCCAGTCCTCTCTTTGAACGGTAAACCCTCGGGTTCAGTCGATCTTCTTTCAGACGTCTTCCAAGTGAAAGAGATCAATACTCACCTGATTTGGGAAGCCGTTCGACATTTCTTAGCCAAGCGCCGTGCAGGTACAGCTAAGACGAAAGATAAATGGGAAGTTTCCGGTTCCGGACGAAAACTCTGGAAGCAAAAAGGAACCGGTCGCGCTCGTGTGGGATCAATTCGTTCTCCTCTGTGGAAGGGTGGAGCAACGGTACATGGACCTCACCCACGTTCCTTCGACTACGCATTTCCTAAGACGGCTCGTCGAGCTGCCTTGCGTAATGCGTTGTCGCAGAAACTGTCCGAAGGCAAAATCGTCGTAGTCGACGGTTGGAATTTAGAGAGCCATAAAACCCAGCATCTCCAACACACCCTCGCGGGTCTCGGGGTAAAAGGCAAAGCGCTGCTTGTGGGCTCGGAAGAAAAATTAATTCGTGCTGCAGGTAATCATCCCAAGTTACAAACGGTTGATTCCTTAGGGGTGAATGTATACGAGCTCATTAAATTTGATCAAGTCGTATTTTCCAAAGATGCCGTCTTGGCTTTACAGGAAAAGGTGAAACCATGACTACGGTTTTTGACGTTATTCGTAAACCTCTACTCACGGAGAAAAATCAAGGTCTCCGAGATAAGAATATTCAGGTCTTCGAAGTGGCTGCTTGGGCCACGAAGCACCAAATTCAAGAAGCCGTTGAACTTCTTCTTCAAGCCAAAGTGAAGAAAATTCGTACGGTCAATCTCCCCCTTCAAACCAAACGACTCGGCCGTTTTGTCGGTGTTTCCGGCAAACGTAAGAAAGCCTATGTCGAACTAGCTGAAGCGATCAAACCGGAGAGTAATTAACCCTTAGGGCGGACAACTTGCCACCATCGCCCAGAATCAACGGCACAAGGACACACACATGAGTATCAAACAACTTAGACCCACGACACCCGGACAGCGCGGCATGTCGAAACAGGGTTTTGAGGAAATCACCACTCACAAGCCCGAGCGATCCCTCCTCAGTAAGAAGAATCGAACAGGGGGTCGTTCCAATACCGGTCGTATTACTACCCGTCATATGGGGGGCGGCCATAAGCGGCAATATCGCATGATTGACTTCAAGCGTAATAAGTTTGATATCCCTGCCAAAGTACATTCTATTCAATACGATCCCAATCGGACTGCTCGCATCGCTTTGTTGGTTTATGCCGATGGAGAAAAAAGATATATCCTAGCGCCCGATGGTTTAGAAGTAGGACGCACCGTTCACTCTGGGACCTGTCTCTTATACACATCTCCGAGCCCACGAGACGTAGAGGAATCT
>CAWULW010000098.1:0-3477 GCA_963923615.1 uncultured Holophagaceae bacterium | reverse complement strand
TTATTAGGATAGTAATCAGTTAGCCAATCAATATAATTATCCATCGCTCGACTAAACGTATAATTTGCATTTAGGGCAAAATTGGATTGCGGACGCCAGTTCATGCCAAAAGTAGCTGAATTATAAGAACTTGATCCGGATGAATCATACAAGAAGATCGATCCATAGCGGAGATCGGGACGGCGAACCCATGGATTGGTAGCTGAATTGGCCGCAGCAAAATTAGCATAGGGATTCAATACGGTTGGATTAGCATCTCGTACCTGAAGGAAACCGTCTCCATTAGAGTGAACTAAATCTAGTGTCAATTTCAGAGTGTCAGAGTACTTATATTCTGCACCGGCATTGGTCTGAATGCTTCGTGACATATTGATTTTTCCAGGCAAAAGAAGGGATGGAGAGATGCCAGCCGCTGCATTAGCAGTGGGCTCCACTTGGAACCGACGATTGGTGTTGCCTAGTGCATTGCTAAAGACCTGGAAAGCCGGTAAACCTTGAAGAATATAAGTTCGCATATCAGTACCGTTAGATACCGAGAGCGCAGCGAGGGGCCCTATCTGAGTGCGTCCAGAGAAAACACCGTAACCACCATAGACCCGAAGATCTGAATCAACTTGCCAACTGAACGACACGCGAGGAGAAACGCGTGAACTCGAATTGGTTATTGATGCAGTGAGGTTTTTATCAAAATTATATTGCTGCAAGGATTTTGCAATTCGAGCAGGTCCAATATTGGCCCCATATGATGTTGTATAGTCGGGGCTATTGAGGGCCGTGTAGGCTACAGGTACTTGGCCTGTAGTTTTAGAAAGAAAATCGGGTAAGGCTTCTCGGTCGTATCGTAGACCCAATTTTAAAGTGAGATCTTTAGTAATTTCCCAATCATCCTGGATAAAGGAGCTGACATAGCTAACTTCAGGATTATTGGTGGGCGTACCAAAATTCTGTGCAAAAACCAGAGGAGCATTATTGTTAAAAGCGGTTAAGCCATCGGTGTAGGGTATGCCTGAACTAGCAGGAAAACCTCCAAAACGATACACACCCCCAAACTGAAGTGGGAGTTGGCCAACAATTTGCGTGTTGAGAATATCAATTCCCAATTTAATGGCATGATCTTTGGCAAAGAACGAGAAAGTATCAGCTACTTGGCGAGTCTTTTCGGTTCTTAATTGGGGTAGAAAGCGCTGAGAACCAAAGGTGGCTACTCCGGTGATGATCACATAGGGAGTATTGTCCTTATCGAGACTCAAAAGAGAATGATCTCGCATAGAGTACATATATCTAAAATCATTGACCCAACTAGAGGACGTCCATTGATGATTCAAGCTAAAGGTATCGTCAGTGATATCTCTCGCTCCGCCTGCGCTACGATTGACCTGACCTCCAAAATCTAGTTGTTTTCCATTGAATTCTTCAGTGTGTGAATAGCGAACGCTCAAGCGTTGATCTGCCGAGATCAAATAGTCGAGTTTGATCAAATTAGAGGTGGAGTCTTCGCTATAGGCTGCTGGGCCTGACTGGATAGTAAAGCCTTTGGCTGCAACCGCCGCAATGATGGCGGCGTTTGTGGCTGCATTACTGCTGAAAGCAACGTTGGCGGCATCGTTTTTATCTAATTTCTCCACCGAAACGAAATAAAAGAATTGATCCTTGATGATGGGTCCACTAACGCTAAATCCATATTGATTTTGGCTAGTAGAAGATTTTGCAGCTGAAATAGGCAGTTTTGAGTCGAAACGAGCACGTCGGCCAAAGTAGAACATAGAGCCTTGATAATCGTTTCCGCCGCTTTTGGTGATGACATTAAGTGTTCCACCTGCTGCTCGTCCATACTCAGCGCTGAATCCATTAGTGACAATTTGGAACTCTTGAATGGAATCTTGTCCGAAAGTTGTTCGAGCGGCTCCCACGGCTAGGTCATTGTTGTCTAATCCATCGACCATAATGTTGTTTGATCGAGGGTTAATGCCTGCGAACGAAAGACCAGAATCAGTAGCGGCACCACCTTTTCGGCTTTCTGGGCCATTTGCTTCGGTTACTCCAGGCGCCGTCAAGCTAAAGGAAGTAAAGTCTCTCCGATTGATAGGAAGGTTCATGATGGCTTCATTGGAGATCGTTGTTGAAACCTGGGTTCGAGTGGGATCAACTACCTCACCTTGACCACTCACTTCGACTGTAGCGGATAAATTTTCTTTTCGGAGAGTCACATCAAAATTTAAAGTGGATGCTAAACGAAGAGAAAGATTTCCAAATTTTCGAGGGCTATATCCATCAGCTTCTACACTTAAAGAATAAGAACCAGGATTTACGAGACGGAAAGAATAGTTACCATTGTCATCCGTCAAAGTTGAACGTGTTTGGTTCGTGCTTTCCGACGTCAATCGAACCATGGCTTTGGCGAGAGTTTGACCATTGGGTCCTACGACGGTTCCCTTCAGGTCTGATGTGGTGATTGAGGAGCTTTGACCCACGAGTGCCAATGAGAAGGTGCTCAAAGCCGCCAAATAGATTGGGGTATTCTTTCGGTTGGTCATGAATTTTCCTTTAATAAAAAAGTGGATGAAAACTTACCATAAACAAATTTAAGGTTGTATATTCCTTCTAAGATACGAGAGACATTAGGATGACATGTTAGGCACTTTTAGCCCTCCTTCATCATCCCCTAGAGCAGAGTTAAATAACTAATAAAAGTATGGCTAAATTCACCTAGGTAAATATTAAGTCTAATATAATCAGTACTTATAAATGTAACAAAATCCCTATTAATCGCACCAGCTTTTGATAGATCAATGGCTCAAATGAGGGGCTTGATCTACCCCAGATGAGGCGGTGGATCCGAGACCATATAGATAGGGCTAATGCCCCTTTGGATTTACCATACAGTGAAAGCCATTTTGTAAAGGAAACCTCTTGTATCAAATCATTCTCTCTACCGTCTTCCTAGTGGTCACCATTGCCTGTAATGGACCGCTCAGCGCCTCCCTTAAACAAAGCAAGTTAGCAGAAAAAGATAGCCAGCTTCTTGCATCGCGATCAAAAATAGAGAAAGAAGAAAAAAATAAAACATCTTCAAAGAACCAGGAACAAGAAAAGAATCCTGTTCTAGGAGTAAATATAACTTCAAACAAAAGCGAATCTGTCATTCAAGAAGAAATTTTGGTTGCAGTGAATTCACATATCATTACTAAAAAATCATTCCAACAAGCCTTTGAGCAACAAAACGCTTCCTTATATAGACAATTTTCAGGAAAAGTTCTCGATGAGAAATTATTAGAAGCTCGTGCCAAGACTCTTCAGGGATTAATTGATGCTTTTCTTTTGGCTGATAAGGCAACCGAAATGGGCATTACCATTCCCGATGACTACATCGATTCCACAATTGAGCAAATTAAGAAAGAAAATAAAATCGGTTCAGATGAAGAATTTGAAAGAGCCTTGAAAGCCAACTTGGGCATCGGATTATCCGAGTATCGAAAA
>CAWULW010000097.1:0-3488 GCA_963923615.1 uncultured Holophagaceae bacterium | reverse complement strand
AATGTCTTTCGACACACGATTTTGATAATTTTTGAAGTCGGCCGCCAGGCGAAGATATTGTTCTCGAAGTTCTTTTTCCGCAATCCGTAGGGTTTCCAATTCTGAAACTTCTGGAGCAGTCTCGGGTGAGAGGCTAGCTTGATCTTCGGAGGGAGAGAGGGGATCTGGATGCATGGATAGTTTCACTTTCAAGAATGAGGACGATGGTTGAGTTCATTGGCCCACCACGATAAGCCTCCTAAGACATGGGGGTAATCCATTCGGAGGGGGGCAATCAGGGCAAGGGTCACATGCCCCAAAGGATCCAGTTGAACACGGCGTACGGAGGTGGCAAGGCCAAGGTTGCTGAAGTAAGGATTTTCGCTCCCTAAAATGACCTGCGTATCCTTGGAGGCTTTTTCGGCGAAGGCATTCAGCAAGTGGGCTAGGCGACTTTGTTCTTCAAAATTTTCTACCAGGTGCTTTAGGCGATCTAAATCTTCAAATTCAGGTAGTCGAGTAAGTTGGGATAGCCCCTGAACCACTACCGTGGATGGATTATTGGAGGTGTGGTCCTCCCAATCTCGGGCAATCATTTGTAGTTGAGCCAATAGGGCCTTCACTTCATGGACGCCTTCGCCCATACCTTCCATCATTTTCTTTTGCATTTGAGAAAGAGTGAGCCCTCGAAAATGAGTGGTCGCAAAATTTCCCATCTCCACGAGTTGATATGGAGCATAATGCCACTGATTCTCAATGACTCGATGCTCGACCTCCCCTTGGTTATCGACCCAAATCGCGACAATTTTTTCGCTACCTAAGGGAACAAATTCAAGTTTGACTAGAGTCGATAACACCATTCGGGAAGGAAGTGCAACACAGACACCGCCAAGCACTTCGGAAAGAATGCGACTTGCCCGCTGAGCCCAGGGCTCGAGATCGGTTTCAGGCATTTGCAGCAACGCCTGGAGATCTTGCTTGGTGCTGGGATTGGGGCGCTTGGACATAAATTCATCCAGCCAACGATCCACATAGTATCGATAGGCTCTTTCAGTAGGAATGCGACCTGCCGAAGTGTGGGGTTGCGTTAATAAGGCATCGTGTTCGAGATCGGAAAGGACGGATCGTATGGTCGCACTCGATAGAGATTCCCCATGCCGTTCCGCAAGTAATTTAGAGCCGACGGGTTCTTTTTCTCGATAATACGTCTCGATTAAAGTTCGGAGAATAGATTCCCGACGAGCAGATAAAGAGAGAGGGGGTTCCTGTGACATCGATATTCCTAGGGTTAGTCTATCATCTCAATTTCCTGCAAGTTCGGAAGCTTGGAGACGATCTGCTTCGTATTGAGCACGAAGCGGTTCTAGAATCGCATCCAAATCCCCTTGCATAAACTTATCCAAACTGTGAATGGTGACATTGACGCGATGATCGCTGACGCGACTTTGGGGGAAATTGTAGGTACGAATTTTTTCACTTCGATCCCCCGAACCCACTTGAGATTTACGCAGAGCAGCATTGGCCTGATTTTGTTCATCTATTGCTTTTTGAAGTAGGCGAGAACGGAGCACGGTCATAGCTTTGGCCATATTCTTGATCTGACTGCGCTCGTCTTGGCAGCTCACCACCGTGTTAGTTGGAAGATGAGTGAGACGGACCGCGGAGTAAGTGGTATTGACCGATTGGCCTCCCTTTCCTCCGGAGCAAAACGTATCTACTCGGAGATCTTTATCTTCAATTTTAATATCTACTTCTTCCGCTTCCGGCATCACGGCCACCGTCGCGGCGGAAGTATGAACTCGGCCCTGGGTTTCGGTTTTAGGGACCCGCTGCACTCGGTGGACTCCGCTTTCAAAACGAAACATCGAATACGCGCCCTTCCCTTCAATTTCTGCAACCACTTCTTTAAATCCACCCGCTTCAGCCTCGCTGACATCAAGGGTACGAGTTTTAAACCCTTTTTGTTCAGCAAACCGCAGATACATGCGATAGAGTTCAGACGCAAAAAGGGCAGCCTCTTCCCCGCCGGTACCTGCTCGAATTTCCAGGATCACATTTTTATGATCGTTAGGATCTCTGGGAATAAGGAGGCGTTTTAACAGGGCGTCCCCCGATTCGATTTGAGCTTTTAATGGGCCAATTTCTGCTTCGGCCATTTTCTTTAAGTCACTATCCGCTGTTTTATCCGAAAGAATCTGTTCCGCTTCCGATAATTGATGCAATAGATTCTTTTGGATTTCATAGGCTCGAACAACTGGCTCAAGTTCACTTCGTGCTTGCGAAAGCTCACGAAGCTTATGATGATCCGATACGATCGTCATATCTTGTAATTGGTTTTCGATATCGATAAATCGCTGTTTGACAATTTCTAACTGTTTTAACATCATAAAAAAATCCCATCTTTAAAGTCGTCAAGAGATAGAACTCGACCCCGAGTTCGCCATCTATACTTGAGCGTACCTAAGCTTGAGGTTCTTTTTTGGCTTTTGTTACTTTGGAAGGAGCTTTGGTTTCGTTGGTAATCGAAGCGCCGGCCTTTCCAGAAGTTTTGCGTTCGATGGTTTTCTTCTTTTTAGGGGTAGCAATAAGTTTCGGGGTATCCACTACTGCTTTGGGTGCTTTCGGGACAACTGGTTTAGGAGCATATTTACGATTAAATTTATCGACTCGACCTTCGGTGTCCATCAAGCGTTGCTTTCCAGTCCAAAAAGGATGGCAGGCAGAACAGACTTCAACTCGAAGTTCGCTTTTGACTGAGCGCGTCATAAACTCATTGCCACATTGGCAATGGACTTTGACCACGTGCATTTCTGGATGAGTAGCTGCTTTCATGACAAGACTCCTGTATGACCGACCGTAAACCCGCGAAGCTATGGCTACGGCGTGTCCATTGTGGACTCTCTAGAATACGAGGAAAGCGGTTAATCATCAAGCCAGAATGCCGAACATACGGCCTTGGATCAGCCTTTCATGGCCTCGGTGAGGGGAATATTAGACGCGCGCCAAGCGGGGAGTAAGCCGCCTAAAATCCCCATCCCTACACTAAAAAAGAGTCCTTGGGCGAGCAGACGAGGCGTGATAGTGAACGCAAAACTAATGTCACTAAAGGTGTCGAAACTCGTGGTGCCGGTTTGAATACCATCGGCGAGAAAACTTAATAAAGCTCCGCCTACACCCCCCAACGTACACAACAGAATGGATTCCCACTGAAAACTTGCGAGAATTTCGCGACGACGATATCCCAAGGCACGGAGTGTGCCAATTTCTTTTGTACGACTAGCAACGGAGGCATACATAGTGTTCATGGCTGAAAACATTGCGCCGATCGACAGAATAACTGTGATCAAATTTCCAATAATACGGATGGGGTCCCCCGCCTTGGTTAATTCTTTAAAATATGCGCGCTCGGGTACAGCTTCCAGCTTCAGACGCTTTTCGTCCTCCATCTGAAAAGAGAAAGCACGAAGATCATCTTCGGATCTTAATCGGACCAATACGGTGGAGTAGGT